>JAFUCW010000160.1 GCA_017459485.1 Eggerthellaceae bacterium
CAATAGCAGTATTGGAGGACGTTGCTGCACAGGGCGACGCTCAGACGGAAAACCTTCCTGCAGGCGTGCAGGCGTTTTATTGCTCCGATGCCGTTGCGCGCTTCTTGACACCCTTGGCAAACCTGCCCGAAGGCACGCGTCTTGTGCGCTACTCCGACGCCGCCTTCCGGGCGCGATCTCTTCTTTGCGACCTCTACTGCGAATTGGAAGAGCCCGACAGGGCCATCCAGCAGGCGAAGACCTGTATCGACTTGGCGCCCACCAGCACCATCGGTTACACGGATCTAGTCAACGCCTTTTTCTTGAAGAGCGACTACGAGCAGGCGATTCCCTACCTAAAGCACGCGCTTACGCTTGCTACAAGCGGGTTTGCCATTTCGTTTTTGTATTACCGTCTGGCTTACGCGCTGTGGCAAACGGGCAGCCACGAAGAGGCGCTCGCGTGCTACGTCATGTGCTCATACCACAGTTTTTCGCGCCCCGACGTGGTGGTTCGCGAAATGGAAGAGCTTGTGTCTGAAATGGCGACGGTGTCGGGCGGCAGCCGCCCCACCATTCCCAGCCCGGTCGAGGCGCGCGAGGTGCTTCATCGGGTTGGCATTGCAATCGCACCCACGCAGCAAATCAGGGAGCTGCTGGCGGCTTTGCTTATCGAGCTGGTCGACGCGCAGATCTTCGATGCCGCAGCTCCGCTTGTCCGCGCGGTAGCGACCATGGTTCCGTATCGGGACGAGTTGTTCGTAGTGGCAAACTCGCTCGAGCAGTAATAGTAGGGAGCTGCATCGCAGGCGCCAATATGGCTACTCATGCTGTACAGCGTCGCCGCAGCACAGCGCCGATGCGGTGCGTGGGAGGCGCAGGTGTTGCGATATAATATTAGTTTCGAGGCGTCCGAGATTATGCGGTAGCCTCCCGAATACGTTTCGTTGTCGACGCAAACGAATGCTTTGCGAGTTTCTTTGCGCGAAGGCCGTTTTGCGCAAAGGACTTCTTGTCAGGGGGTTGAAACATGAACCCATTGATTGTTATCCCGGAATTCGTATCCGACCACCCCGACAGCAGCGACAGGGATCTTGTCGCTGTGTACGATCATCCTGCCCCTGTAGGCAAGGCCAACGACCTGGCCCGATGCCTCGAGTCTCTTGGTGGCGTGAACCAGATGGTGCCTATCGCGGTGCTTGTGGCGGCGGACGAGGAAGACCAAGAGCGGGCAGTCGAAGGAGTGCGTGCCATCTGCAACCAGTTTTCGTCGCTCGATATCATGGTGGTGGGCGCTTCGGAGCTTGACCTGGTGCGCGAGCGTCTCGAAGAGCTCGGCCTTGGCAGGTGCGAGCGCGAGATTGGCTTGAAAGGCTATTCTGCCGTGCGCAATCTTGGTCTGGTGCTGGCCAACGTGCTCGGGTTCGATGCGGTGGTGTTCCTTGACGATGACGAGGTCGTAGACGACCGCGAATTTATCGCCAAGGCAATGTATGGCCTGGGCAAACTGACCAAACGGGGCATTCCCATTCTGGCGAAGTCGGGCTACTACTTGAACGCCGAAGGCACGTATCATTCCATGAGCCAGAACAAGTGGTACAACCATTATTGGGAACAAGGCAAAGCATTCAACAAGTGGATCGACAGAGCCATTAAGGGCCCGCGCCTTTCCCGTTCGAACCACGTGTGCGGCGGCTGCCTAGCCATTCACCGCGAAGCGTTCA
>JAFUCW010000161.1 GCA_017459485.1 Eggerthellaceae bacterium
CAGTCGTCTTCGTCGCAGGTTTCGGTTCCCGACGTTGCAGGAAAGACCGTCGAGGAGGCCACGGCCCTGCTCGAACAGGCAGGACTGAAGGTCGCAAGCACCCAGGAGGCGACCGACGACACCTATCCTGCCGGCCAGGTCGTGCGCACGGATCCCGCCGTGGGCGCAGACATCGCTCCGGGCACGGCCGTAACGCTCTATGTTTCCTCGGGCAAGGAGCAGGTAAGCGTTCCCGACCTGTCCGGAAACGACGGGGACGGAGCCAAGCAGCTCATCGAGGCCGCAGGGCTAAAAGCCCACGAAGGAGCTTCGGAGCACTCGGATTCCGTCGAAGAGGGCAAGGTCATCAGGCAGGATCCCGAAGCCGGGGCCATGGTCGACGCAGGCTCGACGGTCACCTACATCCTTTCCAAGGGATCCGACAAAGTCGAAGTTCCCGACGTCATGGGCAAGAGCGAAGCCGAAGCCACCACCACCCTGCGCAACCAAGGCTTCAACGTGGACGTCTACCACGGCAACAGCCGCGACGTGCCCGCCGGAAACGTCATGACCATCAATCCCGAACCCGGCACGAAACTCAACAAAGGGGACACGGTTTCCATCACGATCAGCGACGGCGCCGTCATGCACTACGTCTCCGCCGAAATCTATTCCGAGCCCCAAACGGCCCTTGCCAACGTGGCGCTTGACGCATACGAGGTTGCCGACGGAGGTTCAGTGGGTTACTACATCACCGTACCCGACGGCTACACGATCGTCAACGTCACCGACGGCGCCACCAACTACGGCACCGCCGCATCGGGCACCATCACCGACGTGACGCACGACCTTGTCCTAGTCGTGTCCCTGGTGGGCACCACGCCTGCATCGTCGTCCTCGTCGACGCAGCAGCCCACCTACGACACAACGGGCACCGACACGGGCACGATCGACACGGGCACGGGCACCGACGCTACCGCCTATCAGGATGCCACGGCTGCTGCAGGGACAACCGGTATCTAGCACACGCGTATCGCCGCACCACCCCTCAAGCGCCCTGGCCATTTCGCCAGGGCGCTTTTGCATCCCCGCGCCTTGCCGCGCTCGTATCGAAATCGCCGCAGCTCGCACGCATAGTCCACTCGAAGAAATGTTGCGCAACAAATCGTATTCTCATAAGGGAGCAAATACTATACTATCCCTAATCAAGCCGAAGAAATCAGCCTGACATCCACAGGAGAAGCGGCAAGAAACCAAGGGGCGCAAGCCCGAACGAACGCAAGGAAAACGAACGAGCAGGAAGGAAGAAAAATGAACGACGGAACCACGTATATCGAGATCAACTACGACGAAGCTTGGGTGAACAGCTCCATCAACGCACTGGGAAGCTGGCGATGGCTCTACGAATGGGGCATGTACCTGTTCCTGCTCGTTGCCGCCGCCATAGTCTTTTGGATCTTCTTCGACTCGATCACCAAGAAGAAGGACCAGAAGGCACTCGTTCCCCGCATCATGGCCATGATCGGATTCTTCGCTATCATCCCCGCGTTCATCTTCCGCTTCACCGGCAACGCCGACGGCGTGCACACGCTGGTTAAGCTTGGCCTCAACGCGGACCCCGCCTACCCCTACATGAGGACCGCAGTGAACTGGAACGTGAACTGGCTTGTCAACGGCTACGGGCCCACGATTGCGATCATCGCCCTGGTAGGCATGCTGCTTTCGG
>JAFUCW010000162.1 GCA_017459485.1 Eggerthellaceae bacterium
GCCCTAGCTACGGCTTGGCGCGTACCGAAGTACGCGCACCACGCCGAGAGCGGGCCTGCTGCACTCGCCAAATCGTCTCTCGCTGACCCTTCGACCACCTGCGGCTCCCCGCGGAACGAGCCGCCGCCGCAAGCTGCTCTTCGGTCAACGCAACTGGCACCCTGGAGACGACTTGCCGTCGAAAGGAGCATTTGTGGCAGAAGACAGCCCTAATCAACGGCGCGAAGGACTTCCGGCTTGTTTTTCGCGTCAATGTGGCAGATAACGGCCTTATTCAACCGAAATTCGGAGAATAGGCGCCAGGGGAGGGACGCCGACCTGGGATTATGCAAAACGAAACTCCTTATTCCCGTACACTAAGGCCTCTTTTTGTCATGCATCAACTCGTGAGCTGGGGTTTTGTCAGGCAGCTCTTCTTGTTCCCGTACACCAAGGTCTTTTTTTGACATTACTAGGAAAACCTGTGCAAATAGGTGCACGTCGAGTGTCGGTGCCATGGTTGGGCTCTTGCATACATGCAGGTGCCTTCAGCCAGTGATTATATGCAGTCGTTGTCGCACTAGGACTTTTTTGAACCGTTGCTGTATTTATGGGCCGATGTTGAATAAGAGTTAAAAAAAGGGTTGCATTATCAGGGGCTTTTGGTATTGTGCGCACTAGGGGCGAACTCGCTTTGAAATCTGATTGTGGAGTGCCTGAAAACCTGGTGCTTCGAGAGAAGGAGAAGAACCATGTCTCATCCTATTATTGACACCGACGAATGCGTTGGCTGCGGCATTTGCGTCGATGCGTGCCCGCAGGAAGTGCTGGAAGTGGCCGGAGGCGTCGCCGAGGTGAACAACGAAGATTCCTGCATTGCATGTGGCGACTGCCTGGAAGAATGTCCCATGGGCGCCATCACGGAGATTGCCGAAGACTAACTGGGCAGTAGCGCCCAACAGGGCGGTACGAGCACTGATCGAACACAGCAAAAGACTCGCATGTGCGGGTCTTTCGCATTTTGAGTGCGCTTATGGGCCCAGGACAGCCAAAATCACTTTCATCCATGCAGTAGACATTTTCTCTGGTTGCCTTCCGGCGCAGGAGGACCCTGTGTGCTCTTTACGCATCTGGATGGCATCACCGTTAGATGGTACGTTCAAGTTGACGTCTGCCGACGCACTGTTGCTTTAGCATAAAGCACGGAAAGCAGAAAGGAGCAAAGGCGCGTTGCCACATGCAGCTTGTGCTACCCTTTAGGGACAAGCTTAAACTACCGACATCAACAAGGGGGCCATTATGGACGACTGCCTATTCTGCAAGATTGTTTCGGGGGACATTCCTTCGGCCAAGATCTACGAAGACGACCTGTTCTACGCATTCGACGACATCGAGCCCGAGGCTCCTGTGCACACGCTTGTTGTGCCCAAGCAGCATTTCGACAACCTGCAAGATGGCGTGCCTGAAGACCTGTTGGGAAAGATGCTGGCCGTCGTGCCCAAGGTTGCTGCGCTCAAAGGCGTCGGCGAGTCCGGCTACCGCACCGTTATCAACACCGGGCCCGACTCTGCGGCTACGGTGGGGCACCTGCATATCCACATCCTTGGCGGCACCAAGATGGGCCGCTTCACCTTCGAAGGGTCTGCGCGGTTGTAGTTCCGCTGTTCTGCGAACAGCGGAACCGCCCGCGGCTGCGAAACGAGTTGGCGGCGCATCAGGCCCTAGCTACGGCTTGGCGCGCAACCGTTGTACGCGCACTGCGGCGAGAGCGGGCCTGCTGCACTCGCCAAATCGTTTCTCGCTGACCCTTCGAGCACCTGAGGCCCGTCGCGGAGCCACCCGCCGCTGTGGGGCGTGCGCGCACTCCATCTTCACGTTCCATGCGTTTGCTACAGCTCGTGGTAATAGGGGCAAATGTTGGCATAGGTGCCGTCGGGCATGCGGAACCCACCGGGGATGGTGCCTAGCTGCACGAAGCCCAGGCTTTCGTAGAGATGGCGCGCGCTGGCATTCGTTTCCACGACGGCGTTGAACTGCAAAACGCGAAAGCCGTGTGCACGCCCCTGCATGAGCGAGTCTTCAACGAGCGCTCTGCCCACACCGCGCCCTCGCGCTGCAGAAGCCACCGCATAGCTTGAGTTCGCAATGTGTCCGCAGCGTCCTACGTTGTTTGGATGCAAGATGTAGAGCCCCAGCACTTGCCCGTCTTCCTCGGCTATGCCGCAGTAAGTCTGATCGGAAAAGAAGGCCGCGCCCGTCTGCAGGTCGAGTTCGTCTTCCTGGGGAAACGCGATGCCGTCGCGCACCACTTCGTTCCACACGTCCACCATCGCCTGCAAGTCGGTGTCTCGCCATGCGCGCACTTCAACCACGGAGCATCCCTCCAAATGACAAAGTCGTACCCGGTTCGCTTCTGTCATTCTAGCATCCGTGACAGAACTCGTGCCGGAGCGCTCGACAATCCTGTCAACGACACTTGGGCCAAGTCGGGCATCCGGGTGCAGGTTCGCAAAATGTTATCGTCCGGCCGCCGTATATTGAGAGAGCGCCCTTCCCGAAGGCAGACGAAGTGAACACCAAAGACACCACCCATCGATTGGATAAGGCTGTCGTGGCATTCCGTGTAAGATCGTGGCTGTCGGGCAAGAGTCGTGAAAACAAGTGAACACGATGTAGTGTGCTTACGAGAACCCTAGCATGGTGCCCGTTCCGCACTCTCCCCGATGGGAAAACCAACCACGTAAGGCAGCGCGCTTGGCGCAAGCCGTCTCATTCAAAAGAGCAGCATTACGCATTTCGGCGAAGGTGGCGACTAGATAAGCATGTGCATGTGCTCCTATGTGCCATGCGCGCCCATCTACGCTGCCGAGGGCCTCCATATTATGGGTAGGCGAAGGTAACGGAAACGTTACGAAACAGTGGAGAGGGCGCTCCTCGGAGACCATAATTCTGTATTTGTCCTGTTCAGCATGAAAAAGATAATCTTAAACATCATCTCTGATAAAACTTGACAGGAACACACTTAGATTTTATATTGTCAACGTACCACGAAAGTCTGCTACGCGTTTTCCTCCCCTTCGCGCGTAGCGGGCTTTCCCTCGGTAGAAGGCACGTTTGGCATGAATAGTCCCATTTGGGGTCGTAGTAAAAATGAGACGTGGAGCACATGAGAGTTGGAGACAAGGGGTATGGCCCATTTTCACTACGACCCCAAATGGGACATGAAGAAAGACAGCGCATTCGCAAGGCAGATAAGATGACGGAGGGATTCACCTCCCCGCACGAAGGTAATAACAGTGACCGCGGAAGCGGCGCGAGAGAAAAGGAAGTAGAACAATGGCAAAGATTATCGGCATCGACTTGGGCACGACCAACTCCGCAATGGCGGTTATGGAAGGGTCCGAACCGGAAATCCTGGTAAACGCAGAGGGCGATCGCACGACGCCTTCGGTTGTGGGTTTCCGCAAAGACGGCGAGCGCGTGGTGGGCAAGGCGGCCAAGAACCAGGCTGTCACCAACCCAGAGAACACCGTCGCATCTGTCAAGCGCTTCATCGGTCGCGCCGCTACCGAAACGAGCGAAGAGCAAAAGACCGTAGCCTACAAGGTGAAGTCCGGCAATGCGGGCCGCGCTGTGGTCGACATCGAAGACAAGGACTATATGCCCGAAGAGATTAGCGCAATGGTGCTCCAGAAAATGAAGACCGACGCCGAAAAGCAGGTGGGAAGCCCCATCACGCAGGCGGTCATCACCGTGCCCGCATACTTCAACGACGCTCAGCGTCAAGCCACCAAAGACGCAGGCAAAATTGCTGGCCTGGAGGTTATGCGCATCATCAACGAGCCTACGGCAGCAGCCCTGGCCTACGGCCTGGACAAGACCAACAAGGACGAGAAGGTGCTCGTGTTCGACCTGGGCGGCGGCACGTTCGACGTGTCCGTGCTCGAGCTTGGCGACGGCGTGTTCGAGGTATGCTCTACTGCGGGCGACAACCATCTAGGTGGCGACGACTGGGACCAGCGCGTCATCGACTGGATGGCCGACAAGTTTAAGGCCGACAACGGCATCGACCTGCGCGAGGACAAGATGGCCCTGCAGCGCTTGAAGGAAGCCGCCGAACAGGCCAAGATCGAACTGTCCTCTACCAGCCAGACCAACATCAACCTGCCCTTTATCACGGCCGATGCGTCTGGCCCGAAGCACCTGGACTACACGCTTACCCGCGCCGAGTTCGAAAAGATCACGCACGACCTGCTCGAGCGCTGCAAGGGCCCTGTTCAGCAGGCGCTCAAAGATGCCGGCCTTTCCACTGGCGACGTCGATGAAGTGCTGCTGGTGGGCGGATCTTCCCGTATGCCCGCTGTGCAGGAACTGGTGAAAACCATCACCGGCAAGCAGCCGAACATGTCCGTGAACCCCGACGAAGTCGTGGCCATGGGTGCAGCCGTCCAGGGCGGCGTGCTGGCTGGCGACGTGGAAGGCATCTTGCTGCTTGACGTGACTCCGCTTTCTCTGGGTGTGGAGACCATGGGTGGCGTGATGACGCGCATGATCGAGCGCAACACCACCATCCCCACGCGCAAGACCGAAATCTACTCGACGGCAGCTGACAACCAGACAAGCGTGGAGATTCACGTACTGCAAGGCGAGCGAGACATGGCTGCCGACAACAAGACGCTCGGCAAGTTCCAGCTGACAGGCATTCCGGCCGCACGTCGTGGCATTCCGCAGATCGAAGTCACGTTTGACATTGACGCTAACGGCATCGTGAACGTGTCGGCGAAGGACCTGGGCACCGGCAAGCAGCAACAGATTACTATTTCCGGTTCGACCGCGCTCAACGACGACGAAGTCGATCGCATGGTCAAGGATGCCGAAGCGCATGCCGAAGAAGATGCCAAGCGCCGAGAAGAGGTCGAGATTCGCAACAACTGCGACAGCCTGATCAATGCCACCGAGCAGACCCTCTCCGAGCTGGGCGACAAGGTGCCGGCAGAGAGCAAGAGCGCTGCCGAAGAGGCGCTGGCCGAAGCCAAGAGCGCGCTTGAGGGCACCGACGCCGAAGCTATCAAGGCAGCAACCGAGAAGCTGCAGCAGGTGGGCTACAAACTGGCAGAAGTGGTCTACAGCACGCAGGGCGCACCCGATATGGACCCGGCAGCAGCCGCTGCGGCTGCGGGTGCGGCCGGCGTGGCAAACCCAGCCGACGACGGTCCGATCGAAGCCGATTATGAGGTAGTTGACGACGATGAGCAGTAGGGTTCCGTCTGCCTAGCGGCAACCGGGAACTGCCGACGCTGCGTGCACGCGGGGCACCCCACCTTCGCCCTTGTTTTGTCGCTTGCGCACCGAAGTGCGCTACGCGCCAAAGGCGGGCGAATCTGGGGCACCGCGCGCACCCTCGCTTACTAGCGCCAACCTGCGGCAAAGGGACTAGGGACATGCGAGGGGGTAGAGGAATTGTTTCAGAGCACGAAGTGGAAATGGGTGAAACAATGGTCAAGATTGAAGATGGAAATGAACCCGAGGGCAAGGACCTTGTGAATGAGGCAGAGGCCATCGTGGAAGAAGCCGCCGAAGAAGTAGCGGCCGAACAGGCAGCAGAAAGCGAAGCTGCTGGATCGGGAGAGTCCGAAGCGAATGCCGAAAGCGCCGAAGCCGAGCCTACACCCGAAGAGCAGTTGGCGACGGCACAGGCAGAGGCAAAAGAGTGGCAAGACAAGTTCATGCGACTTCATGCCGAATGGGATACCTACCGCCGTCGTACCAACGAGCAGCGAGCCGAAGAGAAGACGCGCGCCACGGAAGGCTTGGTGGAAAACCTGTTGCCCGTGATAGACGACTTCGAGCGCAGCATCGGCTACGCAGACGAAAACGGCGAAACCGGGCTGCTTGACGGCGTGAAGCAGGTGCATGCGAAGCTTGTTGAGGTGCTGCTGAAGAATGGCGTGGAGGTCATCGACCCTGCAGGTGGGGCATTCGACGCCCTGGAGGCGCAGGCGGTGGCGAAGGTCGAGGACAGTTCCGTTCCCGACGAAACCGTCGCCGAAGTGTACCAGAAAGGGTATCGCATGGGGCGCAAGGTCATCCGGCCAGCCATGGTGACGGTGACAACGGGCGGCCCTGCCCGCGAAGCAGACGATCTTGAAGAGGAAAAAACTGAATAGCGAGAAAAGGATCTAGCAATGGCAGGAACTCCGGATTACTACAAGATCCTTGGCGTTCCACGGAATGCCGGGGCAGACGAGATAAAAAAGGCGTTTCGCAAGCTGGCACGGAAGAACCATCCGGACGCTGGCGGCGACGAGGAGAAGTTCAAAGAAATAAACGAAGCGTACGAAGTCCTTTCCGACGAAAACAAGCGCAAGCTCTACGACCAATATGGCACGGGCAATCCGAACCAGGTGCCTTTCGGCGGAGGCTACGGTGGGGGCTACGGCGGCAGTGCCGCAGGTGGCAATCCGTTTGCGGGCTTCGGCAGTTGGGCAGAGATTCTGGACAGCATCCGCAGGGGCGAAGGCGCATTTGGCAACATCGAATTCGACTTTGGCAGCGGTGTCGCTGGAGGAAGCCCGTTTGGCGGTTTCGGCGGATACGGATCTGCATCGCAGCCACGCCCGAAGAAGGGAAGGGATATTAGCGTCGACCTGAATGTGACGTTTGACGAGGCATTTTCCGGATGCGAAAAGCGCGTGACCGTGCGTGTGCCCGGCAGACCCGATCCGGAAACCCTTACCGTGAAAGTGCCTGCAGGAGCCGTCAACGGAGGACGCAGCAGGTTTAAGGGCAAGGGAACTCCGGGAGAGTCTGGTGGCGCTGCAGGAGACTTGCTGGTCACGACCAGGATTGACGACCATCCGCTGTATGTCCGCAAGGGTGCCGACGTGCTCATGAACGTGCCGGTTTCGATCGACGAGGCCGCATTGGGTGCGAAGGTCGAAGTGCCCACGCCCGACGGCAAGAAGGTGCGTGTGAACGTGCCTGCGGGAACGCAAGACGGCATGCAGCTGAAACTTTCGGGAAAGGGTGCTCCCAAGCTGAAAGGCAGCGGCAAAGGGGATTTGCACATCACTCTGCGCGTAAAAGTTCCCGTGAGCCTAACGAAGGAGCAGCGCACGGCCCTCGAGGCCTACGCGCAAGCAACGAAAGGTAACGTGAGAAACTGGTAGCGCTGGATGCCTGTCACATTTGGGGTCGTGTCCCATTTGGGGTCGTAGTGAAAGTGGGACA
>JAFUCW010000163.1 GCA_017459485.1 Eggerthellaceae bacterium
ATGCTCCCATCATGGCAGTAAACGACAACGCTGGCACCGTGTTCGCGCATCGCAAAGGACGGTTCCCTGCACCGCTCAATTCGCTGAAGAATTAGGAAAACATGCCCACGTATCGCACTAGAAACGACACCAAAAGGCCATCCGTCAAGCGGTCAACCGCCGCACCCAGAAAAATTCGCAGCTCGAACGGTTCTTCCGAATCGAAAGAAGACCACGCTCCGGGCGCCGCTGCCATCTTGCCCAAAGCAAAGGACAAGGTTTTCTCTCTCGCGCAAAAGGGCGCTGGCGAAACGCCCCTCCGCGCAAACAACGCCTCCTGGCCAGCTGCCGCAGCCGTGGCAACGCAAGATCTAGGCCAGCCCCCCGCCAGCGAAAGTGCAGACGGGGGCGCACGCACTGCGGGACGGATCCTTTCGCCCTTGCTCAATGCCACTTGGTTCAACAACGTCGCGGCTGTCTCCTCCAAGCATGGATTCGCGGTGCTCGCCGCAATGCTCAGCGCGCTTGTCGTGCTTTCGTTCACTGGCATCGTAGGCTACGGACTGGCGTCGGCGCCCGATTCCGTGGCAGAGCTTCCAAAAGCCGTGGAACAGCCAGAGACAATGGAAGTGCAGATCAACGGAAACGCTATTCATATTGCTCCTGCGTCGACCGTCGCGGCAGCGCTCGAAGCCGCAGGTGTCGAAGCCACTGCGGGCAGGCTGCTTTCCGACGACGGAACCGTTGTTGACGAGGCGGGCGGCCACCCAGCGCAGATTCTTGTCAACGACAACCCTGCCGGTCCGGACATGGTGCTTGCACCGGGAGACCACATTACCGTATCCGCAGGAGCCGACATGACCGAATCCGAAGCACGGGAGCAAGAGGAAGGCGAGGGCGAAGACGGAGACGAGGCAGAGGACAACGACAAAGAACATGTCCGTGCCGCTACGAGCGTCTGGAGCGACGAGACGCTCGGCTCCATCCACCAGGTCGTCAGCGACGAAGGGGGGATCGGAGCAAACCAAGAGGGCTCCGAATCGCTTGGCTCCGCCCATATCACGCGTTACAGCATCCGTCCGAGCGAAAAGGTGGTCGCCCTCACGTTCGACGACGGCCCCTGGGGCGAAACAACCGTACAGCTTCTTGACCTGCTGAAAGAACATGATGTCCGCGCCACGTTCTTCGTCGTGGGCACCACTTTCGACGGCGACGAAGAGGCCACTGCCCTCGTGAAGCGCGAACACGACGAAGGCCACCAGGTTTGCTCTCACACCTACACCCACGCCAAGGATGCACCCGGATTCCGCATGGCTGGCCTAAGCTCTGAAGCGCAAATTGACGAGATCGTGCGCAGTCAAGAAGCCATTGCACGCGCAACGGGCACCGAAGCGTCCAAGGTGGTCCGCATGCCCGGCGGCGCCTACGACGAAAACGTGGCCTACAACGTCCTTCCCTACGTGACTTACGAGATTGGATGGGACATAGACACGCTCGACTGGAGACGCCCTGGAGTCGCCGCAATCGAAGAGGCGCTGTACAAGGCCGATCCCGGCGACGTTATCCTTATGCACGACGGCGGTGGAGACCGCTCCCAGACGGTAGAAGCGTTGCGCACCGTCCTTCCGAAGATGAAACAAGAAGGATGGCAGTTCGTCACGATCGACGAACTATTGGCAATCGAAGGCGCCAATCGGGACAACGCCGCAGAAACAAAGCCTTCCGTTCCCATCCCCGAACCCGAGCCTGCCCCCGAACAGGAGCAGGTGGCCGATAGTGGCGCATACGGCTACGACGCAAGCGGCGGCACCGACTATGGATACACGGATTATGGATACGTGGATGCAAGCGGTACCAGTCAAGGCGTTTCGGACTGGGGATACATCGAATACTGGGACCCCTCTGCAACAAGCGCAACGGGTGGAATCTCCTACTATGACGCCACGGGAGCGTACGGAGGCGCGACCACCTACTACGACACAACCGGCGCTTACGGAACTTACGGAACCTACTATTAGGTCTTTGTCCCCAACGTACTGGCAATGCTACGCGCTCCTATAGCCTCCGTTTTGGATACGCGCTCATTCAGGCGTCGCTCGTCGGAGCGCTCGCCAGCCGCCTTGTCGTCTTGCTACAGGCAAACGTTAAAGCACGCAAGCAAAAACAGTGTTTGGAGCACCGCACATGCGCCTAGCCCTTGAAGCATGCACGTACGAAATGCTCAATGTTGCCGGCCTTCTTGCCATGCACAGGCGACTCCATCGTCCCTGTCACAACGAAACCCGCACGCACAAGAGCATCGGACACCTCTGCAACCGTGCGGGCTCGCACTTCCGGATCCGTGACAAGACCAGCTTCGGTTTCGCCATGACCGCTTTCGAACTGGGGCTTAACCAAAGCGATCAACACGCTTCCTGGTTCGCACAAACATGCGAACGTGGGCGCCAACTGAGCAAGCCCTATGAAGCTCAAGTCGGCAACAATAAGGTCGAAGGGTGCGCCCAGATCTGCGGGGTTAGCTGTGCGGATGTTCGTGCGCTCGAACACCGTCGTGCGTGCATCGTTGCGCACGACATCCGCCAAGATGCCGTATCCCACATCGACGCACGTCACAGAGGAGGACCCCGACTGCAGAAGACAATCGGAAAAGCCCCCTGTGGAAGAGCCGACGTCGATGCAACGCAGGCCTGCAACCTCCTGCCCAAACCCTTCGAGGGCCGCATGGAGCTTGTCGCCCCCACGAGAGACGTAGCGACCTTTCCTTTTTAGCTGAAGAAGCGTATCGGGCGCGACCATCTGGGCAGGGGAAGTGGCGTACTCGTCGCCCACCTTCACTTCGCGCGCCACCACAAAGGGCACCGCTTCGCCAGCAGTGGGCACCAACCCCCGGGAGACCATCAATTCGTCAAGTCTGACTCTCTTCATAGCAAGAAAGTATAGCCTAGCGGCCCAGCGAACAAAGAGAAGCGCCCTGTCCCATCAGCGTAGGCCCACGAGCATCGTGCAGGTTGATTATCGTCAAACCAGGTCGCCTTTAAAGACCGAGCTATTCCGGCACGTGCCCCGTTTCGAGTATCTGCAAAAAAGCTGCCTCGTCGAGCACCGGAACGCCAAGCGACACTGCTTTGTCGTACTTGGACCCGGCCGCTTCTCCGGCAATCACGTACGAAGTCTTCTTCGACACGCTGCCCGACACCTTGGCACCCATCTCTTTCAAACGCGCCCCTGCATCATCGCGGGTCATGCCGCTTTGCACCAGGCTGCCCGTAAGCACGAACGTGAGCCCCTCAAGCGTCTGCGCAACGTCGGCACCGGAAACCTCCTGCGCCATGTTCACGCCTGCTCCTTCGAGACGTTCGATTACGGCAACGTTGTCAGGAGTGGAGAGGAACTGGCGGATGCTGCGTGCAATCACGCCGCCCACACCGTCAATGGAGGCTAGGTCGTCTTCGCTTGCGTCGCGAAGCGCCTCCATGGACGGAAACGCGTCCGCAATTGCCTCGGCCGTCGTCTTGCCCACATGGCGAATGCCCAAACCGAACAGGACACGCGCAAAAGGACGCGTCTTGCTCTGCTCGAGCTGGTCCAAGATCTTCGCCGCAACGACCGGCCCCAGGTGGACCGCCTCGCCGTCGGCTTTCACGCGGCCCATGTCCAACGTGGACAAGTCGTATTCGCTCAAACTGTAGTAGTCGGCAACATCGCTTACGCGCCCAGACCCAAGAAGCCGCCCGATCACTTCCTTGCCCAGCCCTTCGATGTCGAGCGCACCCCTGCTCGCCCAATGCTCGAGCTTTTCTGCCGCCTGGGCAGGACAGTCGATGGAAACGCAGCGGTACGCCGCTTCGCCTTCCTCGCGCACGACGGGGCTACCGCAGCTTGGACACACCTGCGGCATAGTCCACACCGCAGCGTCTGTCGGCCGCAGGCTCTCCACCGGCCCCAGCACTTCGGGGATGACATCCCCCGCCTTGCGAACGATGACCGTGTCGCCAATACGCACGTCTTTGCGCTGCACTTCGTCTTCGTTGTGAAGCGTGGCGCGCGACACCACCGACCCCGCCACCGTGACCGGCTCAAGCTCCGCGACCGGCGTGAGTGCGCCCGTACGCCCCACCTGCACCGTAATGTCGAGCAGCTTGGTCGTCTTCTCTTCAGGAGGAAACTTGTAGGCGATGGCCCAGCGCGGAGCACGTGCGGTGAATCCAAGCGAGTCCTGCAAAGCGAACTCGTTTACCTTGACCACAACGCCGTCGATTTCGTAGGGCAGTCCTCCCCTGTTCTCCAGCGCGTTCTCGCAGAACGCACGCACCTGCTCACGGGATTCGCACAGCGCCACGTCAGGGTTCACATGGAAGCCCGCACTGCGCATCCACTCGAGCAGCTGGAACTGCCCCTCCACGGCAACGGACGCATTCGACGCCACGGCGTAGATGTAGGTGGACAGGTCGCGGCTTGCGGTGATGGCGGCGTCTTTTTGGCGCAGGCTGCCCGCTGCAGCATTGCGCGGATTGGCGAAAGACTGTTTGCCCTCATGCTCCGCTGCCGCGTTGAGCCGCTCGAAGCTGGCTTTCGGCATGTAGACTTCGCCACGCACTTCGATCACCGACTCCGCGCTGTTCAAAGCGGCAGCCCCTACGTCCCTTAAGCGCAAAGGAACATCCTTGATGGTGCGGATGTTCGTCGTCACGTCTTCGCCCGTCGTGCCGTCGCCACGTGTGGCTGCGCGCACCAAGCGCCCGACTTCGTAGGAAAGTGCGATGCCGCTCCCATCGATCTTCAATTCACAGCACAAAGGCACCTCGCGCCCGAACGCTTCATAGGTGCGGTCGATCCACGCGTCAAGCTCGTCGAGGTCCATGGCGTTGTCGAGCGAATACATGCGAGCAGCATGCTGCACCGGGGCGAACTGCTCGCCCACGTACCCGCCAACGCGCTGCGTGGGGGAACTTGGATCGTGGTATTCGGGGTGCGCCTGCTCCAACTCGCGAAGCTCGCGCATGAGGCTGTCGAACGCTGCGTCGGAGATCTCGGGAGCGTCCTGGGCGTAATAGAGATAGGTATGATGCTCGATTTCGCGCCTCAGCGCCTCAATGCGCTCGCCGACATCCTGGAACAGCTGCTCTTGTTCGGGCATCTGCGCCCCTCCTTTGCGTTTTCGTGCGATTCGTCACAACGAACGACTTATCATTGCAGAAATCTGTACATTTTTTCTAAAGATGAAACTCATATGAAACATACTTCAATCACTTGCTGAAAAGATGTACACATTTGCTCCCAACAGAGAACGGCGCACCCGCCCACTCTTACGCAGTGCGCCCACCACCTACCGACAAGACGGCCTTCGGAAGATAGGCGATCACATCTTCGGGCGTGACGGAAATGCTCGTCAGGTCGTGCGCCGCAAGAGAACCCGCACGTGCATGCAATGTCGTCCCCAAAACGCATGCATCCACCGGTTCGATCCCCTGCGCAAGCAGGGCGCCCACGGTTCCCGCGAGCACATCGCCCGTACCTGCCTTCGAAAGGGCGGAGGTTCCTTCGGTCATCACGTAGCAATCCTTGCCGTCGGAGATGTAGGTGTTGGGGCCTTTCAACACGCAGATAGCGTGGTAGGACTGGGCAAGGCCACATGCAAGTTCCTCTGGGTCGTCCATGGGCAAGCCGAACGGACGGGCCAGGCCCTCCGCCTCGCCGAAGTGAGGGGTGATGATCCTAGAGAGGTTGTCCGCCGTGCGCTGCTCGCACAACGCCGGAATCTTGCGCACCGAAAGCATGGCAAGCGCTCCCCCATCCACCAACACGGAAGCCTTACCTCGCTTGAGAATCTGACGCGTGACGTTGGCAATATAGGGGTCCGTCGCATCGAATCCGCAGCCAAGCACGTAGGCACGCGGATGGCGCTCGTCTGCGCGCGGCATCCAGTTGGTGCCGTCCCAGTCGCTCCACGCACGCACCACCAGCGAAGGTGCAATGGTCTGAACATGCCCGACGATGGGATCTTCCACGTAGACTTCGGTGTAGCCTGCACCGGCACGCTGGCTCGCAAGCGCCGCAAGTCCCGCTGCACCTGGATATGCGCGGCTGCCCACCACCAGGATGAGCCGCCCGCGGGAATACTTGTACAGGTTGGGCGTAGGGTATGGCAGCAGGTCGGCCAGCTCTTCGCTTGTGTATTCGCGCATCTAGCCCTCCTGTGCATCCGACACTTCGGAGGTCGCATCCACATCAGTCGATTCCCGCACGGAATCATCCAAGTCAAGGGCCTCCTCTGCAGCCGGCAGGTCAGAAACCCCCTGCGCATCAGGCGACACCTGCTCAGAATCGCCCAAATCGGGAAGTGTTCCGGTGGTCTGCCCATGTTCGTCGCGCACGGGCAGGTCGTCGAGCATAGAGCGCGCCTCTTTGAACTGTTTCGCCAGCTCCTCCATGGGATCGACGCGTTCTTCCGCCACGCGCACCGAATCCTCCGTGATCGCCATGGCGCAGGCGACCGCGTCGGAATGCGTGTACGAAAGCGAGACGGGAATCTCGCGCACGCCCTGTGCCTTTGCAACCTCGGCAGCGCGTCGGTGGAGCCTGACCTGTGGGCGGCCGTACTGGTTGCGCACCACTTCCACATCTGCAGGAGCGATGCCGAACGAAAATCCCGTTCCCAGGGCCTTGAGCACCGCCTCCTTGGCGGCAAAACGCGTTGCGTAGTGGACGTGGGGCGACGCCATGGATTCGCAGTACGCGCGTTCCTCTTCCGTGTAGACGCGCCGAGCGAAGCTGGGAGTGCGCGCGAGAACGCGTTTCATGCGCGCAATCTCCACCAAGTCAACGCCCAGGCCCACGCTACCTTCTAAGTCGACGGGGATGGCGGCATCTTCTTCGGGGTCCGAGACGCGGTCGGCCTGACTGCGGGCTTTTTCCTGCTCGTCCCCGGCGCTGCGCCCTTCCACGGTTCCGGATGCGGCAGGTGCGGACGCGCCTGCAGGCCCAGATGCAGCCAATACGGACGCGCCTGCAGGCTCGGGAGCGGCCGATTCCGCAGGCACAGTCTTCGCATCGGCCGCATCCCGACCGTTTTGTTGTTCCTGAATGGTATCCATGCCCCTATTCTACCGTAGGGCGACGGCATGATGGACGAAGTCGTGTATGCGCTCCGTAAACTGCTCACGGGAAAGCCGCGCGGGACCTTCCTCGCCCAAGCAGTACACGGCGTCAGCCACCACCATTCCCACGATGCTCGCTGCTGCAAACGTGGGATCAAGGTCGCTTCTCACCGTGCCTTCGTCCTGCCCGCGCGTAAGCTGCAAGGCGATAAGGTCGATGAGCCCTTGTCCGGCCGATCGGACGCCCTCGGACCACGCCCTGCCGCTGCGCCATATCTCCGTTGCGAACAGCTGGGCCAACTCGTGTCGTTCATAAAGCCGTGTGGAAAACGCGCCAAGCATCCCCAGCAGCACTTCGCTTGGGCTCCCTTCGCTTTCGGCGATTTCTTCGAACTGGTCCGCGACAGCAGAGAATTCCAGGTCGAGGATGCTTTCCGCCATCTGCTCCTTGCTCTTGAAGTGGTAGTAGGCGACGCCCTTCGACACGCCCGCCTCGCGCACGATCTCCTCGACCGTTGCTGCCGCGAATCCCTTGCGGCCGATAACCCTCAAGGCGGCATCAAGCAGAGCTCCGCGAGTGCGGTCTGCCTTCTTCAGTTTGGGCACGAACCCTCCTTCGGATTTCGCCGTATGCGCAATTGCCATGCTCTCACCTTACCCTAGCTGGAGAACCGGATGCAAGTCGCTCATGGACACCAGGCGCTTGCGCCACGCGGAAAAGCTGGTGACGAAGAAGCAGCCCAACCCTATTGCAAGCAGCACCCCTGCGCATGTTGCCACCACACCCATGTCGCTGCCGGTCATGATCTGGCGCATGGCAGCCACCTCGTAGGTCATGGGGAGGAAAGGATTGATCGCCTGGAAGAACGCCGGCGTCTGCTCGATGGGGAACGTACCGGCAGCGCTGGTCAGCTGCAGCATGAGCAAGATGATGGAGATGAACTTGCCTGGGAACCCGAAGGCGGCCATGAGCATTTGCATGATCGCAGCGAACACGAGCGCTGCAAACACTCCGAACGTGTAGTAAAGGGGGACGTTGTCAATCTGCAAGTCCAGCCCGAACTGGAGCGTCGCCAGAAGCAGCAGGGCCTGAACGACGCTGAGCACCGCTGCGGGCATGTAGCTTGCAAACGCCACCATGACTGGATTGCCGCCCGAAAGGATAAGGCGCTTGTCGAGCGGCTTGAACACGAATGTGCCCATGAGCGCACCAACCCATAGGCCAAGCGCGATGAAGTAGGGCGAAAAGCCCGTTCCGTAGTTTTTCACAGACGTGAACTTGCTCTCCTCTAGCTTCACCGGCGAGCTCATGACCTCGGCCTTCGCCTGTGCGTGCGACACCCTCAAGTTCGAAACGCCGTCCGACAAGCCGCTCGCCAGCTCACCTGAGCCGTCCACGGCAGAGACAAGCCCGTCCGTCAGCTTTGCGCTCCCGTCGGCCAGCTTGCCTGTGCCGTCGGAAGCCTTGTGAGCGCCGTCCTGGATTTGCTTCGTGCCAGAAAGAAGCTCCGAAACGCCAGCGTCCACCTGCGACGCGCCGTTTGCCACGGAGGATGCGCCGTCATTCAACGTACCGGTTCCCTGCCGGGCCTGGTCAAGCCCTCCTTTAAGCGTAGAGGTGCCGGTGGAAAGCGTTGCTGCGCCGGCTGCCAGGTCGAACGACCCAGAACGGACCCTGCCTATGCCTGCGGAAAGGTCGGATGCCCCCTGCGCCAAGCTGGCGGAGCCATCCGACACGCGCGTCCCGCCTTCGGATGCGCTCTTCGCTCCTGACGCAAGGGTCGCCGCACCACTCGCGGCACTTGAGATGCCGCCGCTGAGAGCGTTGGCGCCTTCGGAGAGCTTCCCCGCACCGCTGTCCACTTGCGTTGCCCCGTCGGAGACCCCCTTCGTGCTGGTGGCCAAAGTCCCCATGCTCTTGTTCACCGTCGAAGAGCCTTCATCGATCGCGACGATGGCCTCCCTGAGCGCAGGTGCGCCCTCGACAAGGGGCAACACTTTGCTGCTGAAAGAGGAGTAGCCCGATTTGAGCGTCGCCGCGCCTCCGATCAGGGTCGCGGCATCTTCTTCGCTGCCGATGGCACCGACTGCCTGGTCGAGCCCGTCTGCGATTTGGGATGCGGCACCCTGGGCCTTTGCCAAGCTCTCGTCTGCGGTCGTCTTCAGCTGCCCAAGCCCCCCATCTACCTGCACGAGACCCGTATCCATGGCTTCTCCGTCTGCCAGGCCAACCGCAACTTGGGATGCGCCTTCGTTCGCAGCCGCAATCGTTGCCGAGGCACCCCCCTTGCCTGCGTCGAGCAGTCCCTTCGCCTGCTCGAGCGCCGCCTGCTGCGATGGATCGAGTGAAGACGCGTCTATGGCGGACAGGGAAGCTAACGCGCCGTCCACCTGCGCTTGCGCCCCATCGAGAGCACCCTTGATCGCAACTGCGCCGTCATGTGCGCTATTACGGCCTTCCTGCAGCTTCGCAACGCCGCCCTGCAATTGGGAGACGGCATTGTCTATTGCGGAGGAGTCCCCCAGAGAGCCGGACAGCTGTCGCGTCGCCGCGGCGGCGTAGGCCAAGCCGGTCTTGCCCTCTGCGCTCCCCTTGAGCTGGACGAGCCCTGCAGACAACGAGTCGATTCCCGTCGATATCCCGGCAGAGCCCTCCTGGGCCGCCTTGACGTCCTGCTGGCTTGGAAGCTGCTTGGTGCTTTCTGCAAGCTGGGCGGTGCCTGCCGCCAATGCGGACGTCCCTTGGTCGCGCAGTTTCGCAGCACCGTCAGAGACCGCTTTGGCACCGCTCGAAAGGGACGTGGCGCCCTTCGCAAGGGTCTGGGCACCGGAAGCCAGGCTGCTGCCGCCCTCTTTGAGGGCGACTTGACCTTCAGAAAGCTCCTTCGCGCCCGCCGACAGCTTGCCCAGGCCATCGGAAAGCTCCTTCGCGCCCGAAGAAAGCGTTTGCGCTCCGGTGCTCAGGAAGCTGCCCCCTGCATCAAGCTCCTCCGTGCCGCCCGCGAGCGTGGAGGCGCCGGAAGAAAGCGCGGCTGCACCCGCTTCGAGTTCGTTTGCGCCATTGGCCAGCTGCGCCGAGCCGTCGGCGAGTGTGTGTGCGCCTTCGGCAAGGGCAGTCGAGCCACTCGCCAGCTCTCCTGTGCCCGATTTGAGCGTGGTCTGGCCATCTACCAGCTTGTCGACGCCTGCGGCAAGCTCCTTGGACCCGCTTTCGAGCGTGTTCAAGTTGTCGGTTATCTCCTTGCTTCCAGCATGCGCATCTTTGAGTCCGCTTTCAAGCTCTCCTGCCCCGTCCGATGCCTTCTGCAGGTCATCGGCACCGTCGTTGACCTTGCCAAACACCGTCTCCCAGTACTCTTCGGCCACCGTATCGCTCACCTGCTGGCGCACCTCTTTCCACACCGATCCGCCAATTTGGCTGGCAAGCATGTTCTGCGCCTCGTTGTACTCGATTTGCAGCTGCGCCGCCTCTGGGCTGTCGCTGTCCGCCGACGCTATGGCGGCCGTGAAGTCCTTCGGAATAGTGCATGTCATGTAGAAGGTGCCGTCTGCGAGGCCCTTGCGCGCAGCATCTGCTGTGACGAAATGCCACCCCAGCCCGTCGTCGTTGTTCCGCAGGCGGTCCACCACGTCGTCGCCCACGATGCGATACTGGCCATCTACCTGGGCTCCTGCGTCCTCGTTGACCACGGCGACCGGAACGGTGTTGAGCTGCTCGTAAGGATCCAGGAAGGCGTAGAGGTACAGCGCCCCGTAAAGGAGCGGGATGATGGAGATGGCGGCCATCGCCACCTTGATTGCCGTGTTGGCCGTGATGTTGCGCACTTCCGCATGTGCGAACCGCAGTCCCCTGAAAGCCATCTTACGCCCCTTTCGCTTCCACGCCGTCAGGCGATGCGATGTGCTCGCCCTTGAGGACGCTGATTGTTTTGTAGCCGTTTTCCCCAAGCCCCTGCTGAGTGTCCGCGGAACTCTTCACGAAGCGCGGCGCAGCGCCCTCCTCCAAGTACAGGGCTTCGTCGGCCATCGCTGCAAGGTCGCGCTCGAGCACACCCACCAGGATCGTGACGTTGCGCGTGCGCGCCATTCTGTGCAACCGTTCCATGAGCGCCGTCGACTGGTCCTTGGTCAAGTTGCTCTCGATGTCGTCAACGGCGATGATGTCGGGATGCCCCACCCAGGCAAGCTGCACGCCCAGTGCAACGAACTGCTCTCGGTTGAGATCGGTAATACGCTTGTCCGCAATCTGCTCCAAGCCCCATTCCTTCAGGTACGCAGCCACGTCCTTGCGCTTCGCCTTGCGTCCCCATAGTTCGAACTCGGCCGCCACCGCGTTGCGCACCGTTTGATTTTCGGACAGGTCGTTGAGTCCTTCGAAGAACGCGAGGCCCACGCGCCTGCGGACTCGACCCGCATGCAGGGGCATGGACCACCCCAGTATTTCGAGGGTGCCCTTCGTGAAAAGCATGCGGCCGACCAACGTAAGGAGCAGCGCCGTCTTACCCGATCCATTACGTCCGCGAATGGCGAACACCTGACCCTGCTCGATTTCGAGGCTCACGTCGGAATACGGAGTCCCTATCAGGTTCTTAAGCGTCAGCCCATTCGCCTTGATGACGCTTGTACCAGGCGCCGCCGCCTCGATCTTCTCGCCATGGGCGATGCGCCGTTTGGCATTCGAGAACATGTTTCCTCCTTTTTGACCGTTTGGTCAGTTTTTACGAGACAAGTATAGAACCGCGTATCTCCGAATGCAAACAAAACCGACCGGATGGTCAGTTTTGTCTGCCGATTATCATATTGCCTTCATATTTGCCAGACACGAAAAAGAGGTGGCCGAGTGCCCGCAAAAAGGATATCGACGAAATTCGCCGGTGCGTTTCGTTCCCGAACCAGACGTGTTTTCAGGTTGCCTACCTAGATGGTTCGCATCCGGATTCGCACATCTTTCCCGCCTTGGGATCTGCCCTAGCGACTGCCGAGCCTTGACCCCACGAAAAGCATGATGCAGTTGCACACCACAGCCGCTACCAGCCAGCCCACCATAGTCCCCGTGTCGGAGGGGACGGCGTTGATGGCGCCGAACGCCCCAACGGTCAGTACGCACACCACTGCACCGCACACAAGCGCGAGCAGTATGGTCCACAAGACATTCTTGCCCGTTGTCGAACCGCGCCGCGTGGCCGCACGAAGCACCGTGCTCGCTGCGGCAACCAGCGTACCAACGCAGAGGAACAGGAGCACTACAAGCACGCCCAGGCTGCCGCCGCCGCTGCTGGCCATCTGGGAAAGCTGCACTCGCGAGAACAGCCCCAGCACCGTCACGACCAGGCATGCGAAGGACACGATGGCCGTCGCGAACCCCCAAACGAGCGCCACGCCCATGCCCCCTTCGCCTTCTCCGTCGAACACATAAGAGAACAGCATGGCCGATGCCACCGCAAGGCACAAGGCAAGCCCTCCTGCGAAAATGAACCCGACGAGCGTCCCGCCGGTCGAGACCATGCACAGCTTGTCGAGCGTTGAAAGCCCTTCGGTCAGGTAGGGTGCGGTTGCCGTGCGGTAATTGTACGAAAACGCACCGGTGACGTCCATCGCAGCCAACCCCGCGCGTCCGAGCGCACAGATGACGGCAGCCACTCCGAACAGCCCCAGGTACGGAAGGGCGGACTTCTTCAAGTCGTTACTCATTCTCTCTCCCCTTCCCTAGTAGTCTTCCGAGTCGTTCGCGAAAGTCCCGCACAGGTAACCGCCACAAAACGCCAGGCTCACGTCGCCAAGAAGCGAACCTAGAATGACGTCGCCTATGTAGCTGTTTTCTCCCACGGCTCCCCCGGCGGTGTGCCACCCGGCGTAGAGCCCCTCGATGGGCCGCCCATTGGTTCCCATGACCTGCATGTGGTCGTTGATCGCCAGGCCGCACTTGGTGCCGTACAGATTGCCACCGATGCGGCACCCATAGAAGGGAGGGTCTTTGATCGCATGAAGCCATTCGGGAGGCATGGGGTACATGAAATCGTCCTTCCCCGCTTCGCAGCATGCGTTCCATTTCTCCACGGCCCCGGTCAAGATGCCGGGTTCCAGGCCCAGGTCGGCCTCGAGCTCTTCGAGGGAGTCGCGCTTCTTAAGAACGTCGGCATCGATTGCATCTTGCACGCCATGGTGCCAGTCGCGGTAATGCTCGGGGACCTTTTCGATCTGCTCAAGGTCGGGCGTTATCAGCTTGCGGCAGTGCTCCTGAGCGTATCCGGCCAGATGATCCTCGTAGTTGCTGTCGAACACGATGTAGCTCCGGTGGCCGGGTACCGCCATTTGCGCAGTAGCCAAGTCCCCCAGGGCGTAAATTGCCGCCGCGCCGTCTTCGGCGATGCGGCTGTCCATGTAGCGGATGCGGTTGCCGCAACGGTCGATTGTCAGGAAGGGTTGGCGGGAAAGCTGCGTCATCCCGTCGTAGAGGAAGCGCGCCCACTGGCCTCCTTCACTCGCCCAATCCACACCGCCGTCGAAGCTGGCAGAGCTGTTGAACCCCGACACGTCCGCGCCCACACCCAGACCCATGCGGAAGCATTCCCCTTCCTCGCCCAGGGGTAGGTAGCTGGACGCGCACCCCATTGCCGCCGTAGGGATGTACTTGTCG
>JAFUCW010000164.1 GCA_017459485.1 Eggerthellaceae bacterium
AGACGTGCGCTTTAGCTACCAGGACGAAGAAGTGATCCATGGGGTAAGCCTCGACATCGCGCAAGGCCAGATGGTGGCGCTGGTGGGAGAATCCGGCAGCGGCAAGTCCACGCTTGCACGCCTGCTGGTGCACTTCTACGACGTGGACAGCGGACTCATAGCCATCGGCGGGCAAGACATTACCGACATGAGCGTGGAGGAGCTGAACAACCAGATTGCCTTCGTGTCGCAGGAGCAGTTCCTGTTCAACACGACGCTGTTCGACAACATCGCGATCGGCAAACCCGGCGCCACACGCGACGAAGTGCTGGCAGCCGCGCACCTTGCCCAATGCGACGACTTCCTAGAGCGCATGCCTGCAGGCATCGACACCCAGGCAGGCGACGGCGGCAAGATGCTCTCCGGCGGCGAGAGACAGCGCATCTCCTTGGCCCGCGCATTGCTGAAAGACGCACCCATCATCGTGCTAGACGAAGCAACGGCGTTCATCGACCCAGAAAACGAAGAGAAGATGAACGCCGCTATCGCGCAGGTGATCAAGGGCAAAACGGTGCTCGTCATAGCCCATAGGCTTCACACGATAGTCGGAGCCGACAAGATCGTGGTGCTCGACGCTGGACACGTTGACGCAGAAGGCACACACGAACAGCTTCTGCAAACCAGCCCCGCCTACCAGCGGCTATGGGCAGCCGCGCAGCAAAGCGCACGTTGGGAGGTGCGCGCATGATCCAGTTGGTACAACGCATTCTGCGCCTTGCGGGAAGCTACCGCAGCCGCATTCAGCTTGCCGCGTTCTGTTCGTTCATGAAGGCGTTCTTCAGCAAGGCCCCTATTGTGGTCGCATTCTTCCTGATAGCGGGTTTCCTAGACGGTACGGTCACAGGCATGACCTGTCTTGTTTCTGGCCTGGCCCTGGTTGCGTGCATTGTGGTGCAGTGCCTGTTCCAGTACCGCGCCGACAGTTTGCAGTCCAGCGCCGGCTTCGAAATCCTGGCCGATTTCCGCAAGGAACTGGGCGCGCACCTGCGCCGCCTACCCATGGGCTTCTTCACAGAAGGCAATATCGGTCGCATCTCTTCGGTGCTTGCCACCGACATGGTGTTCATCGAAGAAAACCTGATGATGGTGCTTGCCGACTTGATGAGCTACCTTTTCGCGGCTGCCATCTTCGTCGTGTTCATGTTCGTCTTCGACTGGCGCCTTGGCCTGCTTTCGGTGGTCGTCATGGGTGCCATGTGGTTGGTGGGCGAAGCCATGAAGAAGAACACCCTCATGCATTCGGAGGCGCGCCAACAGGCCGCGCAGCAGGTTACCGATGCCGTCATCGACTTCACCGAAGGCATGGGCATCATCAAGACCTACAACCTCCTGGGCGAAAAGTCCGCCGAGCTGACGCAGAGTTTCCAGGACAACTGCGAAAAGAACCTGGCCTTCGAGCACGACTTCGCGCCTTGGTCCTTCTCCATCCGTCTGGTGTATGGCCTGGGCTCTGCAGCCATGTTGGCGCTGGCCTGGTTCCTCTACCAGGACGGCACCTTGAACCTGGCCTTCTTCATTGGCATGCTGCTGTTCCTGTTCGAGCTGTTCACTCCCCTGCTGTCGTTCTATGCGCAGGTGGCACGCCTGACCGTAATGAACGCATGCCTTGACCGTATGGAGTCCCTGCTCGCAGAAGTGCAACTTGCCGATGTCGGCACCCGCGACCTTCCCAGCCCTGACGCCGGCAACATCGCGCCCGAAATCGAGTTCAGAAACGTCAGCTTCGGTTACGACGACCGAGACGTGCTCTCGAACGTCACCTTCTCTGTGCCAGCGAACACCATGTGCGCACTCGTAGGTCCCAGCGGCAGCGGAAAGTCGACCATCGCCAACCTCCTTCCCCGCTTCTGGGACGTGCGCAAAGGCGAAGTGCTGGTACGCGGATGCGACATTCGCGACGTGCCCTTATCCCAACTTATGGACAACATATCCATGGTGTTCCAGCGTGTGTACCTGTTCCAGGATACGGTCTACAACAACATCGCAATGGGCCGCGCCGACGCCACACACGAAGAGGTGCTGGAAGCTGCCCGCAAGGCGCGTGCCCTGGAATTCATCGAAGCGCTTCCCGAAGGCTTCGACACGATTATCGGAGAAGGCGGAGCCAGCCTTTCCGGGGGCGAGGCGCAACGTGTGAGCATCGCACGATGCATCTTGAAGGACGCACCCGTCGTTATCTTGGACGAGGCGACCGCTTCGGTGGACGCCGACAACGAAAGTCGCATCCAGGCCGCTATTAGCGAACTGGTCGCCGGCAAGACGCTGCTGGTCATAGCGCATCGCCTGAACACCATCGCGGCAGCGGATCAGATCCTGGTGGTGGAAAACGGGCGCATTACCGAACGCGGCACCCATAAAGCGCTCATGGACGCGCGCGGCAGCTATTACAACAGG
>JAFUCW010000013.1 GCA_017459485.1 Eggerthellaceae bacterium
GCACGTGATCTACGTGTACGACCCGGCCGAGGACATCACCATCACGCCGAAGGACCCGGTCGACACGCCCAAGGAAGACGAGCCCGAGGAAGAGAAGACGGTGACGCCGCCGACGCCCAGCACGCCGACGGTCACCCCGACCACTCCGACCACGGTTAACACCACGCCTAAGACGGTGACGGCTCTGCCGTCCACCCCGGCGGTAGTAACCGCGTCGAACGGCGCTTCCACGCCCGCCAGCACGCCGAGTGCCGCCAAAGGCCTTGCGACCAAGACTTTCGACGAGTACGGTCCGGCCATCATGGCTCTGGCTGCCGCTGCAGTGTGCGCCCTGTTCGCTGGTGGCTATGCGCTGCGCCGCCGCAAGGAGCAATAGCCGCAGCATGGTCTAAGTAGCATATTCCTTCCACGGAACCCGCTCCTTCTTTGCAGGGGCGGGTTCTCTTTGTTCTTCTACGAGCCTGTGCATGCCTCTGCAGGTCGTTCAGGTCGTTCGATGGCAGAAGACTCTCCAGAACGTAGTAAAATAGACATGTTATGCGCAATTCGCAGCGAGAAAACACTTTGAGCGTGCGCACATCCCTTTCGGGGATTGCGTCTGTCGTCATATGCATCATGGCGTTCCTGTTCGTCATGGCAATTGTTGTCATTGCGGTCAGGTTCGTCGTCGGATAGCTATGTGGCAGCGTTTCACACTCTACGACTTCCGTGTAATAGCCCATTATTTGGGTGTGTTGCTGGTGTTGGAAGCGGTGGCGCTGCTCCTGCCTGCGCTTACCGCCTTGCTCTTCCAGGAATGGGAGCCTGCGTCGCGCTACTTCCTTGGGACGGGCGTGGCCCTTACCGTGGGAACCTTGTTGCGTATGATGCGCATCTCTCCCGGGCACCTGAATCGCACACAGGCGGTTGCGGTCACAGGATTTGCGTGGATTGTCGTGGCGCTGGTGGGCGCCCTCCCGCTCTACCTTTCCGTGCACTACGCCACCTACACCGATGCACTTTTCGACGCGGTGTCGTACTTCACCACCACCGATGCGTCCATCATCGCGTTGCCGAACCACATCTCCCATGCCGATAACATGTGGCGTTTCATCATGAACTACACTGGCGGCATGGGCTTGGTGGTCGTGGCAATGTCGGTTGGGCTGCTTTCACGTGGGGGCACTTCAAGCCTGTACGCGTCCGAGGGCCGCAGCGAGCACGTGGTTCCCAACGTGGTCGAGACCGCGCGCTTTATCTTCATGTTCAGCGCCGCGATTATCTTGTGCGCAGGGACCGTGCTGGCAGTGGTGCTGCTGACCATGGGCATGCCGGCTGCGCGCGCGTTTCTCCATGGCATCTGGCTTGCCATGTCCGGCTTCATGACGGCGGGCCTTTCCCCCATGAGCACGAGCGTGACGTACTACCATAGCATGATGGTGGAGTTCATCCTGATGACGCTGATGATATTCGGCGGCGTGAACTTCGCGCTGCAAAGCGAAGTCTGGAACGGGCGCTTCCATTTGTTCCCTCGCGACATCGAAGTGCGCACGGCGATCATCTGGTGGATTGGCATGCTTGTGGTGTTCGTAATTGCCGCAAGCGCCTCTTCGTTGGGCGGCGGGTTGCCCGTGCTCATGCGCACAGGCCTGTTCACGTTCGTCGGAGCGGCAACGACCACAGGCTTTACCACCATGACCAGCACGCAGATGAACGCCCTGCTGCCCTCGGGTGCCATTCTGGTGCTTGCGTTGCTCATGGCGGTTGGCGCGTCGTCGGGGTCTACGGCAGGTGGCATCAAGCTCAAGCGCATCGCTATCATTGCAAAGTCCGCATTCGAAACCATGAAGAACGCCATGAGCAGCGAATCGGTGCGCAATGTGTCAAGCTACTACCACCTGGGCAAGATCATGCTTGACGAAGGCGAAGTGAAAGACGCCATGACGGTGACCATGTTCTACATCTTGGTGTACGTGATTGGCGCGCTGGCGGGAATCGCTATGGGATACGACGCGGTTGCGTCCGTGTCCGAAAGCATAGCGATGGCGTCGAATTCGGGCATGACCACGGGCATTACCTCTGCGACCATGCCAGGCGTGCTAAAGGTTATCTACATGCTCGAGATGTGGGCGGGCCGTCTGGAAATTGTGGCGCTGATTGCCCTTGGGCTCAAGATTGGCGCATCGCTGATGCCACGACCTGGCTTGAAGCGGGGCGTCCGATGAACCGTATGCAGGAAAAGGCCCTGAACGCACGGCGTCGCGTGCATATGGCCCGCTTGTTCGCGGCTCATCTGTTCTCGCGGACCCAAATGGGCGGCATGCGTTTGGCATCCTTGCCCCTGCAGCGCGCGCTGCTCGCGTCGCTGCTTGCCGTGGCGCTTGCGCTTGCGCTGGCCGTGCAAACTGCATGGGCAGATGACGAATCTTCGTCCGACGACAACGTGGTGAACGCCC
>JAFUCW010000165.1 GCA_017459485.1 Eggerthellaceae bacterium
CATGGAAAGCGACAGCGCCTACCGCACATGGGTAGAAGGCAACTGCGAGGGCACCTGTCCCGGCGGCGAGTCGCGAGCTGTCTACCTTGCGCGCAGCAACTCCGCTCTGGAGCTCGTACTGCACAAAGCCTGCGAACGGGAGGAAGGACGCGTGATAGTAGTCGCTCACGGCGGCACTATCATGGCAGCGTTTTCGGCCTTCGCGGCGCAAGGCGAGCAACGGGACTACTTCTCCTGGCAAGTGCCCAACGCACAGGGCTACCGGGCGATGGTCGACCTGTGCGGTGCGCTCCCTCTCTTTTCGAACTGCACCCCATTTGAAACGCTCCCTGCGTAACTGACGAAATAAACCAGGCGCAGTTGATCACCGCGAGATGTTGCATTGCGCCTAGCTCGTCTCATCATGCCATCGTTAGTAGCTTAAGAAGTTGTACGCGGTGCGAGCTGCCTCTACGGCGTCTTCAGTATAGGCGTCGGCTCCCACTTGCTGCACGAACTCCGCGTCGGCAGCAGGGCCTCCAAGCATGACGAACACGCGCTCGCGCAGCCCCGATTCCTCGAGCGCCTCCATGGTTTTGCGCACCATGTCCCTCACTTCGATGCGGAACAGAGAGATTAGCACAAGGTTGCACGAAGGATTGCTTGCAACGTAGTCGACAAACTCCGACGGTCTGACCTGCCTTCCCAGGTCGTGCACTTCGATGCCGCGCCCTTCAAGCGCGATGCGCACAAGGTTCTTGCCAAGCTCGTGCCGATCCCCTTTCACGGTGCCTATGACCGCCGTACCCAGCTTCCGATGCGCACCATTTTCTTCGATCAAGGGCGTGAGCTCTTCGGCGGCAAGCTTGCCCGTTGCCACGGAAGCAAGCATTTCGCTTGTGAACGTTGAACCCCCCTTGTACATCTTGGTTACCTCGTCCATGCCGACAAGCACCCCTTGGTTGAGGATATGGTCTGCGGGGGCACCAAGCTCAAGCGCGTAGTCAACAAGTGGGACAATATCGCGCATGCCGCCTCGGCAAATGGTCTGCACTATGTCGTCGAGTACGGCAGCTATGCGCCCCGCCTCCAACGCATCGTCCACATTCCCAGCCTCCTCGTAGGCTGCAACTTGTTCTTTGAGCTCTTCGATGACTTTGCCGAGTCGTTTCTCTTCGCGCGCAAGGTACACCAGGCCAAGCACGTCGCTGCCTTTCCACGAGAGAGGAACCGCTCGTGCGATATGCGAAGGAGGGGGAAGGTACCCCGTGTCGTAAATGGCAAGGGATCCCCCTGCCAGCAGCGACAGCATGGCAGGCGTGTCCTCCGAGAAATCCTGGATGTCCACGTTCACTTTGCGCTGTTCGAGTTCGGCACGAAGAGCGTCGGAAGCAAGGGAAGCACTGCCCCGAGGCCACAGCCATAGCGTTTCCCCCGCAAGATCCTCCAGGGCGGCACTGTCACGCGAAGCCAACCGATGGTGCACAGGAACATACACCATGCTGCTTGCCTCGCTTAAGGGAAGCATGCGCAGTTCTTCGGATAAGGGAGCTCTTCCGACCGCAAGCGCCGCGTCGGACGCCGACCAGAAATCCACCACCCCTTCGTGCAGAAGGTCGAGCGGATTCGAACCCCCGCACGGGATGAGCGAAAACATTTGATTGCCCATAAAACCTTGGGCCGCCCTCAGAAACGCCGAAATCGTGTCGCGCGAATACGAGCTTGTCCCCACGCGCACCATTCCCGCCGAAATGCCTTCCGCCATCGCACGCGAAAGGCGGACAGCCTCGTCGTATTCGGTCAGCACTTTGTGAAGGCTCTCGCACAGAAATGCGCCTTCAGGTGTAGGCTTGGTTCCGTTGCGGCTGCGCTCGAACACCTTGAACCCAAGCTCCGACTCGATGCTTTTGATCTGATACGTCAACGCAGGCTGCGTGACCTGCAGCTTGCGCGCGGTCGTGGTCATGTTGCCCGACTCGGAGAGGCTGAGCACCATGCGCATCTGGTCTATGTTCACAGCACACCTCCCCTTCCGTTCAGATGCGTGCTTTCGTCACATTACAATAAAGGTATTTTATCGCAGTTGGCATCGGCAGACCCTACACACGCACACAAAAAGGGAGGCGGAACCCCGCCTCCCTCTTCATGCGGTAAAACCGATCGATTAACCAATCAGGTCCATGATCTTGTCGGCAGCAGCACCAGCGTCTTCGGTGTAGGCGTCAGCACCGATTTCGTCGGAGAATGCCTGGTTCACGGGAGCACCGCCGACCATGATCTTGACGGAGTCGCGCAGGCCAGCTTCCTGGAGCGCCTTGACGGTGTCGTCGAGAGCGGGCATGGTGGTGGTCAGCAGAGCGGACAGGCACACCACCTGGCAGTTCGGATGCTCTTTGATGTAGTCAACGAACGCCTCGGGAGCAACGTCGACACCCAGGTCGTCGATTTCGACGCCCTTGCCTTCGATCATCATGCGAACAAGGTTCTTGCCAATGTCGTGCATGTCGCCCTTGACCGTGCCGATGACGGCATAGCCAGCAGCCTCTGCACCACCAGCAGCCAGAGCGGGCTTGAGCACATCGGTGCCAGCGGTCATGGTACGGGCAGCAACAAGCATCTCGGGCACGAAGCACTCGCCCTTGGAGAAGCGCTCGCCGATAATGTCCATGGCACCGATCATAGCGTCGAGAAGAGCCTGGGGATCTTCGCCCGCGTCCAGACCCTGCTGAACCAGGCCGCCGATCTCCTTGCGCTTACCAGCCATGATTGTCTCTTTGATGTCGTCGAAAATCGCCATCTTGCACCCCTTTTCTTTCTTGTTAAAGATTACCTGCTTTTCAAGGTGGTAATAAAATACTCTTATCGATGCAGGATAGCAAGTTTTTTGTAATTCGTTCATAAATAATTCTTATGGAAAAGTTACCCACGCCATGCCATTACTAGATAATGCGTTGTCCAAAGAGCCCTCGTCCCATTTTTCTCCTAGAGAAAAGCCGCGTATTCGACCAGGACGCATGCCCCAGGTACAATAGCAGGAGACTGTCGGACGACCAAAGGGGGGCGCATGCCACAGTTCGTCTCTGCAGAAGAAGCAGTAGCCCGCATTCCCGACAACGCTTTCATCGGCGTCAACGCATTCCTTGCGCTTGCCAACCCCCTCGAGTTGCTCACGGCACTCGCCGACCGCTTCGAAGCGACGGGATCTCCCCGGGGACTGACCATGTATTGCTCGTCTGGCTTCGGCAACTGGGAAGAAGACTCGGGATGCGAGCGCATCATCACACGTGGCGGTGCCGAATGCGTCATTATCAGCCACTACCCCACCATGCCGGGCACAGCAAAGGCCGTCATGGAAAACCGCGTTGCGGGATACAATTTTCCCCTTGGCGCGCTAACCCACATGATTCGCGAGGCGGCGCGCGGCAGCGACCACTACCTGACCAAAAGCGGGCTGAACTTGTTCGTCGATCCGCGCATAGGCGGCAGCAAACTCAACGAGCGCGCCGTCGAAGACTGGGTTAGCGACATAGAAATCGACGGGGAACGCTACCTGAAGTACAAGGTGCCGCAGTTCGACGTGGCGTTGCTGAAGGGAAGCAGCTGCGACCGTTTCGGCAACATCACCATGGAAAAAGAGAGTTGCGTGGTTGACGCGCTTTCGCTCGCCCAGGCCACCAAACGCAACGGCGGCATGGTTATTGTGCAGGTGGAGCATATGGCAGAAAAGCGGCGCCCCTGGGAAAGCATCGTCCCCACCGCGCTGGTGGACTACATCGTGCTTTGCCCCGAACAGACGCCCGTGCTCGGAGCCGACGACTACAACCCCTCTTTCTGCGGCGACCGCTTCATGACCGCAGAGGAGATAACCGAATTCGTGCTCTCGAACAAGCCGTCGAAAACCAGTCCCGTGCGCACGCGCATCGCAAAACGCGCAACCGACGAACTACATCCTGGTGCGGTAGTCAACATCGGCATCGGCGTGCCCGAAGGCGTGAGCATCGAGGCGGCGAAGCGCGGAATGCTCGCCCGCATCACCCTTACGGTCGAGGATGGAGCGTTCGGCGGCATGCCCACTTCGGGTGCCGCGTTCGGGTCGGCAGTCGCGCCGCACAGCATCTGCAGCACGGCTCAGATGTTCGACTTCTACGACGGGGGTGGACTGGACATCTGCTTCTTAGGCGCGCTTGAAGTAGACCGCGAAGGCAACGTGAACGCCCACTACAGCCCTGGAAAGCTTGCCGGAATCGGGGGGTTTGCCAACATCACCCAAACAACGCGCAAGGTGGTTTTCTGCTTCACTTTTTCTGCCGGAGGGATCGAAATCGAAGACAGCTACGGGATCGTCAAGATAACCAACGAAGGACGCATCCCCAAAATTGTCGAGAAGGTAAATGCGATCAGCTTCGCTGCCGCGAACGCCCACGCAAACGGCCAAGAGGTTCTCTACGTGACCGAGCGCTGCGTGTTCCGCCTTGGCGAAGACGGGCTGGAGCTGACAGAGTTCTACGAAGGAGTGGACTTGCAGCACGATATCCTGGACAAGCTCTCCTTCGACGTACCCGTGCGCCTTTCCGAATAGCGCATTGCGCCTAATGGCAGCACAGCGCTAAAACGCTTCGGCGGCGGCTACCGTGTTCGCAAGGTAGCGAATCGCTTCGACCGGATGCGCACCAACGGCCGTCTCTCCGGTCACCATGACCGAAGACGCCCCATCGACCACGGCATTGAAGATATCGCTCACTTCGGCGCGGGTCGGCACTGCATTGCGCTCCATCGAAGCAAGCATCTGCGTGACCACCATGAAAGGCGCTCCTGCTTCCCCGCACGCGCGTGCGATGCGCTTCTGCATGGCGGGAACGTCCCAGAGAGGCATTGAATTGCCCAGGTCGCCGCGGGCAATCACGAACTCGTCGGCCGCATCAAACAGTTCGGGGAGCGCCGAAACCCCTTCGAGACTCTCCAGCTTCGCAAACACCTTGATCGCCGATCCTCCAACCGTTGCAAGGGCAGAGCGCACCGCAAGAAGGTCGTCGCGGCTGCGCACGAATGGCTGCATGACGCCGTACACCCCGCAATGCACAGCATGCGCAAGGTTCTCCAGGTCCGCTTCGGTCAAAGGCGGCAAATCGATGCGCTTGCCAGGGACTGCCACGCTCTTGCGGCTGGAAAGCACGCCCCCGCGCACCACACGCGCCACACGACCGTTGTCTACCACAAGCAAGATCTTCCCGTCGTCAAGCAGCACGTCGTCACCGGGCTCGAGCGCGTCTTGCAGCGCCTGGGGAAGCTGCAATGCGCAAAGCGCAACCACGTCACCTTCCGCCAGGACAAGCGGCGTGTCGAAGAAACCCACGCGCAGTTCCGGGCCCTGCAAATCCACCAACAGCTTGATCCGGGCCCCGCACCGTTCCTGCGCCTTGGAAAACGCGTCGAGCATTTCCTCTGCGTCGCTGAGCATGGCATGGGAAAGATTCAGGCGCACGCCCGTCATGCCAGCGCCTATCATGCACTCAAGCGTGTCCGCGTCCGCGCAAGCAGGACCAAGCGTGCCGTACACATCGACCATGCAAATAAGCCTCTACTCCATGTCCAAGAAGGCTCCCGACTGGCGGCTCCAAAGGCCGGCGTAGGTGCCGTCTGCGTCAAGCAGTTGCGCATGCGTTCCGTCTTCGACAACCGCACCGTCATCGAGCACGACGATACGGTCGAGCATGGCCACCGTAGACAAACGATGCGCCACCACGATCGACGTGCGACCCTTCATCAAGTTCGTCAGGGCGTCCTGCACAAGCTGCTCGCTCATCGAGTCGAGCGCACTCGTGGCTTCATCCAGAACGAGGATAGGGCAGTCGGCAAGGATGGCGCGTGCAATGGCAATGCGCTGGCGCTGGCCGCCGGAAAGGTGGGCACCCATCTCTCCCACTTCGGTATCCATGCCGTTGGGAAGCTTGTCTATGAACTCGAGTGCGCACGCAAGGCGAGCCGCTTCTAGGATCTGATCGTCGGTGGCATCCGGACGCCCATAGGAAATGTTTTCACGGATAGAGCGATGGAACAGGATGGCCTCTTGCGGCACGTATGCGATAGCATGGCGCAGACTTTCCTGCGTGACTTGGGAAATGTCTTGGCCATCGATGCGAATGCACCCGCCTTGCAAGTCCGACAGGCGCAACAGGAGCTTCGTCAAGGACGTCTTTCCCGAACCGGACCTGCCCACCAGGCCGACGCGTTGTCCTGCAGGAATATGCAAGGTGAACCCATCGAAGACGCAGTGCGCTTTTCCAGGAGCCTGCGCACCGCTCCCTTCGTGCGCCCCTTCGCTCCCTTCGCCGTTTCCTGCATAGGAGAACTGCAGCGCGTCGAAGTCGATTTCGCCCCTGCCCACCACGAGCGTGCCCGCATTGGGCACGTCATCGACCAGGCGCGGTTCGTCGAGGATCTTCGTCATCTCGTGCGCGTCTCCCAAGGAGCGGTTGGTCTGCTGAAGCATCATGCCAATGCGGTCGAACTGCGTCGTGAGCGTATAGGTGTACGTGAACATCATGACAAGCGTACCTGGGGCAATGCCCAACCACGCGTTGCCTCCCGTCACGAATATCGCCAAAGCGATGGTCATAGCCAGGATGATTCCCGCCACCGCAACGCCGCGCAATGTGGACGCCCACATGCGCTTCGAGTCGGTCTGGAGCACCTGCTCGTTTGCCACATCGAACAACTCG
>JAFUCW010000166.1 GCA_017459485.1 Eggerthellaceae bacterium
CAACTCTATATGGGCACGATCGGCAAGGAAGCGGACGGCGTCGGGGAATTCGACCCCGTCCATTTCCTGGACGAACTTGAACACGTCACCGCCCTTGTGGCACCCGAAGCAGTAGAACAGCTGGGTGGTGGGGTCGACTTTGCACGAAGGAGTGCGCTCCTCATGGAACGGACAGCAGCACCAGAAGTCGCGCCCGCGCTGACGCATGGGCACGCGCTCTGCGAACACTGCGACGATGTCGGTTGCATCGCGCACGCGCTGGATGTCTTCGCTGCTAATGGCCATGCGTCCCTCGAAACGCTAGAGCGGAAGGTTGTTACGTACCCATTCTATATTATCGAGCACCGTCGCAACCAGCTCTTCGGTCGATGCGAACTCGGTCATGGGACGGATGCGATGCAGGAACTGGACCGAGAGGGTCCTTCCGTACAGGTCGCCTTCGAAATCGAGAAGGTGGACCTCTACGTTTGCCGTCGATTCAGCCTTGAACAAGGGGCTGACGCCCACTGCAATGGCAGCACGGTAGCGCTCGTCGCCCACCATGGCGTAGCCTCCGTACACGCCCTCTGCCAAGACACGCTTGTTTGCAGCAATCTCCATGTTGGCGGTAGCGAAGCCGAATGCGGCCCCATCTCCGCGTCCAGGAGTGACCACGTCGGTAAGCGTATAGGGATATCCCAGTAGCTGGTTTGCCTCGTCCAAGTCGCCGTCGAGCAAAAGGAGCCGGATGCGCGTTGCCGTTATGGGAGTGCCGTCCGACGAAACCAGAGAGTGCGCATGGATTGCCGGGCCCGAACACGCGGACCACTCCTGCAAATTCTCCACCGTCCCCGAAGCTTTTGCCCCACACCGGAACTCATGCCCCACGTGGAGATGTGCAGGAGCGCTCTTGCCAAACGTGGTTACGAGAAACTCCCCCGGTAGCTCGGAGGCGAAGGAAGGAGTGAACGAGATCACGACGACAGCATCCACCCCTGTGCGCGAAAGCATGTCGATACGATCGGCGTTACCAAGCAGTTTTTTGAGGCGGTTTGCATGGAGCAACTCGTCGGGATCGATGTCAAACGTGAGGGCGACCGATGCCCCGCCCGACGCAGACGCCGTTCGGATCGCCTCGTCGATCAAGTAACGATGGCCCGTATGGACGCCGTCAAAGACGCCGAACGCGCAAGATGCACCGGCAAGCAACCCAGCCGAGCGCAGGGAGCCGCTCTTAAAGATCTCCGCCACGGCTCACCCCAATCGAAAACCCGCATACGGACCTCAACGCGGCCGATGCATCGGAATATGCGTAGATGGCTGCCAGCTTGTTGTCGCATACCACGGCAACTTCCTCGTTGGGCCGGAGAGGTTCGCCGGTGTGCTCGATGCCGCTTGTGCAAGAGCAATAGCTCTCCGCACGCAAGCTCAGCGCAGAGTAGCCGAACAATTCCAAGCCATCGGCTTTCAACGGCGCTCCGGATGCCACCTTTTTGGCAGCGGGGCCATCGACGAAGACCACGCGCATTCCAAGCAGCTTCACCGGGTCAAGAAGAAAGCGGGTCGGATCGGACACCAGAGTGTCAAGGCTGACGCAATCTTCGATCGAAAGCGCTCCCGCGCGCATGCGACGCAAGGTCCCCACATGCGCGTAGGTGCCCACGGACGCACCCAGGTCACGTGCCAGCGAGCGCACGTAGGTGCCGGCCGACACATGCGTGCGCAGGCGCCACAAGGGAGCAGCGGGATCGGACAAGTCCACCTCTATCAGCTCGAGCGAATGGACAACGACGTTGCGCGGAGCAAGCGCGATGCTGCGGCCTTCGCGGGCTTCCCTATGCGCAGTCTTTCCGCCGACCTTCACAGACGAGTACGCCGGTGGAAGCTGCTGGGAAGGGCCAACCATGCAGGATAGCGCCTTCCGTGCAAACGACTCGTCGCTTACTTCTGCAGGCACGCGCGATGCCGCAACTACGCTGCCTTGGGCGTCGTCGGTGTCGGTCTGCGTGCCGAAAACGATGCTGAAGCGATACGTCTTATCGTGACCCGTTAGGAAGCGATCCAGTCGTGTTGCAGGGCCTATGCACACAAGAAGCGCGCCGGTG
>JAFUCW010000014.1 GCA_017459485.1 Eggerthellaceae bacterium
CCTCGAGCTGCGGACGGCAGTCTCTTCGGCAGTGAGTGACCTGGTCAACACTGGTACTGTGTCTGTTATCGAGGCGACATGGATAGGGACGTCGCTTGATTTGGCGAACATGGCCTACACGGACTTTTCAAGCAAGGCTGCGGAAGCCCAGGCGGCGGAGAAGAAGGCTGAATCCACCCTTGGCAAGGTGGGTGGCAACGCAGTCGATTTGAAGGAAAGCGAATCTTCAAGTAGCGGATCGGAGACTGCGTCGCACGATAGCGGGACCGAGGGCGGTGGGTCGGACAACGCTACGGCAAATACTGAGCCGGCTGTGACTGAGGCCGCTCCGGTCACGCAGACAGAGCCCACCTACGTCGATCCGAGCACGACCGATCAGGGCGCCGCCTACGTTGATCCTGCCGCGACCGACCAGGGCGCCGGCTACGTTGATCCCGGCATCGCCTACGTCGATCCTTCTGCGATTGACCAGGGCACCGCCTATGTCGACCCTGCCGCGACCGACCAGGGCGCCGCCTACGTCGATCCCGGTGTAACGTACCAGGATGCAGGTGCCGCCGATGCAGGCGGGGCCGCTCAGGGCGCAACTCTGTAACTAGCTTTTAGGGTGCGCGCAGCGATTTGTCGCTGCGCGCTTTTTTCGGATAGAGGTTGTTCAATGGCCCAGGAAAACGACTATACGCTCATCTCTGTAGACGCCGACGAGCAAGACGATGTGGTCATCCAGGCGGGAGCGGTCAAGGAACTTCCCAGTGAACAGGTAGTTCGTCCCAAGGCCGATGACGCGTCCGCGGAAAGGGAGGGGAAAGATGCGCCCCCTGCCGGCGGGGTGCCGCCTGCTATCGTAGACCAGGCGGCGGACGAAGAGGCCCGTAAGGAGTACGAGCGCCATATGAAGCAGCGCGAAGCGCGGCGGGCGGCGCAGGAGATGGTCACTACCGAAGACGACCTCCGTGCCAAGACCCCCTTTGCCGGGATGCGCATGGCGATATTGGCGCTGTTTGCCCTGTTGGTCTGCGCAGCGCTAGTGTATTGGTTCGTTTTGCGCTAAAATTCTAAGTTCACCGAGAGATTGGCGACATAACCATGTTCAAACGAAGCAGAGACGAAGAACGAACAGAGCTTGACGCCGCGTGGGACGACGAAAACGCTGCAGCTGGCCTGCGTGGAAGCGACTACGTGGAGGAAAGCGATGCGTCGGAAGCCCCCTTTCCGAAACCCCACGACTTCAACCTGACATCGGATAGCGTTCCCGCGAACGCCTCCGAGCGCGACGAGGCGACAGGCGTGCCTTTCGACGCGGACGACTCCTTCGCCTACGATGCCGAAAGCGAAGAATTCACGTCGGGCGATGCTTCGGGCTTCTTGGACGATTCGCACACGGATTTCTACTCCTACGGCCAGAAGAAACATGGTGTGCACGACGCTCCTGAAAACGCCGATGCCGCAGGCTCGGAGACGAGCGCTGCTGTGGTAGGCGGACAGGGGCGCCATGGCTCGGGCCGTTCGTCGAAGCGCTC
>JAFUCW010000167.1 GCA_017459485.1 Eggerthellaceae bacterium
CCCATCTCGATCGTAATCGCTCTTGCCGTCGTCCTTGTGGTCTACTTGCTCGAAATCTGGATTGACAACAACTTCGCACGCGTCAAATGGCAGGCCATGCTCAAGTGGGCCTGGCTTGTTGCGCTGGTGACAGGTACTGTCAACGTTGCCTTTTTGGCGTTTGTGTAGAGAGGGGAAGACATGGGTTTTGCCAGCAAATCACCGTGGGTCATCCACTACGACGCGTCCAGCTGCAACGGATGCGACATCGAAGTTCTTGCCGCGCTTTGCCCCGGCTACGACGTCGAGCGCTTCGGCATCATCAATACGGGTAATCCCAAGCACGCCGACATCTTTCTCGTGACGGGAAGCGTCAACGAGCAGAACAAACCCGTGCTTCAGGAGATTTACAACCAGATGCTCGAGCCCAAAGTGGTCGTCGCATGCGGGTGCTGCGCGTGCACCGGAGGCGTGTTCCACGACTGCTACAACGTGATTGGCGGCGTCGACCAAGCCATTCCCGTTGACGTGTACGCTCCTGGATGCGCCGTGAGACCAGAGGCCATCATAGACGCCGTCGTCGAAGGTCTTGCCGTGCTTGAGCAGAAAAGCGAAAAGCTCAAAGGGCAGCAAAGGAAGGGGGCGTAAAGGCCATGGAGACTTCCAAGACATTCACTGACTTGCCATTGGGCAACCTTGTCGCCACCGCAGAGCAGCTCAAGGGCGACGGTTGGCGGTGCGTTCAGATGCTTTGCGTGAACACAGACGCGGGTATCGACATGACCTACACGTTCGCCAAAGGCGGGGACCTTGCCAACTACCAAGTAAGGGGCGTCACTCCAGACGACACGGTGCCCTCTATCCAGCATCTGTTTCTGGGCATATTCCCCTTCGAAAACGAAGCCGTCGACCTTTTCGGTGTGTGCATCCAGGGAATGGTCCTCGATTTCGCTGGACAGTTCTACGCCATAGCCGAAAAAGAGCCCATGACGATACTCACTCCCGAGGCTAAAGAGCGCAAGGACAAGGAAGCCAAACAGGCTGCTGCTGCAGCGGCCAAGGCGAAACAGGACGCTGAAGCACCTTCGGAAGAGAAGGCGAGTGGCGCCGACAACGACATCGAGGCGAAGCTTGCGGGCATGGACCCAGAAAAAGCCGCCAAGGTGCGCGCCGCACTCGAAGCCAAAGCCAAGAAAGACGCTGCGAAAGGAGGCGGCGAATAATGGGGCAACATACCGTCATTCCGTTCGGTCCGCAGCACCCCGTGCTGCCTGAACCGCTTCATCTCGACCTTGTCGTCGACGACGAGGTCGTCGTCGACGCCATCCCTCAGATCGGGTTTATCCACCGTGGCCTCGAGCGCCTTACCCAGACGCGCGACTACAATCAGTTCATCTATATTGCAGAGCGCATTTGCGGCATCTGCGCCTTCGGCCACAGCCTTGGCTACGCCGAAACCATCGAGTCCCTCATGGGTGTGGAGATCCCCAAGCGTGCCGAATACCTGCGCGTCATCCTGCATGAGCTCTCCCGCGTACACAGCCATCTTCTGTGGCTGGGCCTGGCCGCTGACGCATTCGGCTACGAAAGCCTGTTCATGCACTGCTGGAGGCTGCGAGAGCGTATCCTTGACGTGTTCGAGGCGACCACCGGCGGTCGCGTCATCCTTTCTGCCGTACTCGTCGGTGGCATGGTGCGTGACCAAGACGCCTCCATTCTCAAAATGATGCGCGACACGCTGGAAGGAATCAAAGGCGAGTACGCCCAGCTGTGCAAGGCGTTCCTTGAAGATTCCAGCGTAAAGAACCGTCTTGTCGGAGTTGGGACCATCTCGACCGAAGACGCTCTCAACTACAGCATGGTAGGGCCCTTCGCCCGTGCCTCCAATGTCAACAACGACGTGCGCTGCCATGGTCGGGGAGGCTATGGCGACCTTTCGGATTTCGCGCCTATCCTCGACACCGACGGAGACTGCTATGCCCGTGCCAAAGTGCGCGCGCTCGAAGTGCTGCAAAGCATCGACATCATTAACGAGATGATCGACAAGATTCCCGACGGACCGGTGTTCGAAGAAGTCAAGGGGGCGCCGGCTGCAGGGGCGCAAGCATGCAACACACTCGAGCAGCCGCGTGGCGAATGCTACTACTACGCACTTGGCAATTGCACGACGGACCTTGAGCGCATGCGCATGTGCACACCTACAAGCTTCAACCTTGCCGGAATGGCGACCG
>JAFUCW010000168.1 GCA_017459485.1 Eggerthellaceae bacterium
ATGAGCGACATGACGCCCACGAGCGCACCAAGCATGAGTGGCTCCTGGATGCCGGCGATCGCACTGACAACAGTGACAATGCTGCCGAAAATAAGCGCTTCCATTGCCGCACCGTTGAAGTAGCCGCGGAAGCACTTGTCGGCAACTGCAATCGCGCGCGAAAAGTTCTGGTCGGCCCTCTTGCTAATGTAGGTCCTGACAAGGGTGTGCACACCTCTTGAAAGCTTGTCTTTTTCGCCCAAGAACCAAAACGACAGGACTACACCCATGAAGCAGGCGCCGATCTGGCCCGCAAGCGACATGATCTGGGGAAGCGAACTTACCACGCCCGATTGCAACCAGGCTGCAATGTCGTTGACCACCTGTTCCCAGTCGATCGACACAATCTGCGCAAGCAGGGCCGGCGGAATAAACGAGGCAATAAACTTGTTGTGCGCAATGGAGTCGATAACACCTGGCGCCGATTGGGCCAGCTTCATAATCGCCTCCACGAGGTTCGGGATTACCAGGATTCCCACGAACAGCACAACGCCGATTGCACAAACAAACGACAGGGCGGTTGCCAACCCACGGTTGCGCGTGCCGTCACCCCTAGGACCAGGAAGTTTTCGCTCGAAGAAGCGCAGCGGGATGTTAACGATATACGAAATAACGAGTCCTGCAATGATCGCGACCATGCCACCCAAAAGCAGACTGAAGAAACCTTCGACCGAACCCCAATAACGGACGATCAGAAATACAATCAACGCCGTAATGGCAATCTTTAGGCAGGTTCTCCAGGTAATGTTTAGATTGCTGTTATCGCTTAGGGAGCTCTTTTCGCGCATGTCATGCCTCCACGTTTCTCCGCTTTTGGCGAATGTAGCGCAAACAATAATCGCATGTCAAGCGCGTTTTCCACAGTCAATACGTTCGCAAGACAGCATATAATGCGCAAGTCGTACAATGGTCAGAGAAAGGAATAGCCGTCCGCAACAGAAAAGAGACCCGTTGGATAGCGTAACGCTCTATGAAATACTCTACGCGCTTGTCGCGATGGACGGACGAGAGGCCGCCCTGTTCGGAAACTACGGGCCCTACGCGCGCGAGGCGTTTCGTCGCAGCCTTGCCGGTGAATCGTTTCCCGAACTCTGGTTTGAAATCCCGCTTGCGGGTGACCCTTGGCTCGACCTGCACGCGCTTGTTTCATACGAAGACGTTGCGGGAACACAGGCATCTTTCTCTGGGCAAGAGGGCGTCTATGCCAATGCAATCGAATGGTTCGCCGCTCAGAGCCCCCATGCGGTTAGGCAGCTCGCACTCAGTTACGACACATCGGCGCAAGACGTGGACCATCCTGCAGTACAGCTGCTCGTGAACAGCGACGACATAGCCGCACCGATCGGGTTTCTCCAGGCTGTGGGGCAGTTGGACGCCACGGAGCCATACCGCACGTTTGTCGAATCCATGCCGCATCCATGGTACGCCTGCTACGTAGGCGTGTTCCCCCGAAGAGAGGAAGCGGATGGGCAGGACTGGGTGCGCGTGGAATGCATCGTCGGCGACCAGCTTCAACACGCATATGCAAACAGCGCTGAAGGGTTGATCGAGCATCTGACGCGCGTTGGGCTCCAGGGCATCTGCCAAGATGCAGTCGAGGGCATCCGTGCGTTTGCGCGCACTCCTTTCCCCCTTGAGCTCCAGTTCAACGTAGGAAAAGACGGCAAAGCCCTGCCCGTTGTCTCCGCCAGTGTGCGTTTCCAGCCGAAAGACTGGATGGACGGACAACGGCGGGAACACATCGACCACCTGTTTCGTTGGATTCAGAAACAGGGCATGGCGGACAACCGCTGGGAGCTGCTTGCAGACACGCTGTTTGCCAAAAGCGTTACGCGTGGAGGCAAATCCGCCGTTCTCTCCTGCTTCCCCGCGTTCGTGAAACTGCGCTGGCGCAAAGGAGAGCCCCCGTGTGCGAAAGCCTACCTGATGGGAATGGCGCCCACGACGAATAAGGACGATGAATAGACGGACGTGTACGGTCCGTCATTCGCACATCGCTTCACTCATCGGACATTCCCCCTGGCGAGTCGGGGTGCAATCTACTTCAGTCTTCGGATCCAGGAAATGAACGCGCGCTTCTTTGCAGCATCACCTTCGGCGCCGTCCTCACCGCCCCAAAGGGCAGGCAATCTGGCCCAATTGATTCCATCGCTCAAACCTTGAGAAGCAATCGCTTCTTTAACACTTTCGCCGAACGGCGACCCGTCGTCCAAGACGCATTTGGCAACAATGTTGAACCCTTGCGTGCTTTCGGTTTCCAGGATGATGGAGGCAAGCAGCATCGGAAGCGAATCGTCTTGTGCGCTTTCGGAACCATCGAAAATACCCCGGTACAGATACAACAGGTTGATGTATCGCTTTATCTGGCTTGGAGTGGGGTCCTTCACCAAGATTTTTACCACGTTCGCAAATTCGCCTGAAAGCTCTTTTTCGTCTTTCAACAGGTCCTTGATATATTTGTCCAGGTTGTATTCGCCTGATGGAATGCGAAGAGGAACTTGGACGAGCTTGCCGAAGAACTGTTTTTTGCGCACCTCTTCCGCCTTGTCACCAAGTCGTTTCTTAGCCCCTTCGAGCACCGACTTCTCGTCTGCCGCAAGCACGAAGACACACCGAGGACAGTTCAGGTACGCCCTGATCTTCTCCAAAAGATCTATGACGTCCTCCGGACTGATATGGTCCATGCCGTCTACGAACACGACAATCCGAGAGTCTTCCGACTTGCCATACTCCTCCGCATATTTCTGCAGGGCATCGACGAACATGGCTTTTAGCGCGTTAATGTCTTCGTAGCTTGTGTAAGCATCCTCCGATTCGGACTTCTTCTCGTCTTCAGAACCAAACAGCGAATTGAGTATTGAGTCAAGCGCGGATTCTTCTTCGGGCTCTTTTTTGGTGGCAGACGATGCGCCTAAAATCTGCGATGCAACCGTTGCGAATTCGGAAACTTCCCTGATTTCCGTCATGCTGGATCCCGATAGCTTCAGTATCACTTCGCGCAATAAGAATTCGAACAGGTCGGCGCGAGGGTTGGCGATGGAATGATGCCAGACATCCACGGTTACAGTACCGATGATGTTCTTGCAGTATTTGTTGACTTGTTGTTCGTCTTCTTCTTCGATTTCCGCTTCAGATCGGAGCTGCGCTTCTATCAAGTTGATAAGCGTTGTTTTGCCCGTGCCCCAGTCACCCTGGATTGCAATCGTCATGGGCGTTGCGCACTCTTTGATGAACTTCGCAATTCCCTGTACGCAACCATCGTGGAAAAGCTTGTCGTCGTCCGTTGCAACATCGGCTAAAGGTCGAACGGCCGAACGGCTTGTTTGCAATGCATCATTTTCATCAGTCATGTCGATACCTCCTTTTTGGGTCAATTGTACATGTCTGGGCTTGGATGAAATACCCGTTGGCAAAAACTAACCATTCCAAGCATGTCGGGCTTGTGGGCCGAATTGCATACGGGTTCAGAACCGGCCGCAATTATTGCACGCTCACTATTTTCGTCGGGGCCGGTGTGTCGGGGTTGGACGATTTGTCGCGTCGGATGTCTTGACGCGTCAGATCCGCCCTTTGACATGCGGGTGTGGCAAATCTCCCGACCAAGGCCGCGACTGGCTAAAGAAGGCACCTCCCTTTTCATCGTCGATAAACCTGACTGCGAAAGCATTAGGACCAACTTCTGTGGTACATTGACTATATGACTGAAAACAAAACGCTCACGATAGATGCGGCCGAGAAGAACCTTCCCCAGGCTCAAGCTTTCGTCGAGAAGGTCCTTCGCAAACGCCGCGTTAACGCCAGCATCGCCTCCGAGATAATGGTGCTTTTCGGGGCCTTGTTCCGTGAAATCATCTCCCAAGCCGGCGAAAAGAGCACCGAGCTTGAAATAGGCAGTGCTGTCGAACTTGGACACACGGATATCAAGATAACGTTTTCCGGCAAGCGCTTCTCGCTGCACAAGGGAGACGTTTCTTCAGACCCCGATGCGAAGGTCATCGAGTCGTACTCCGAAAAGATCTCCTGCTCATACCAGGGCGGCTGCAACGTCATCCGCGTTTCCGTGAGCCAAAGCGCTTGGGCCTTCGTCCTGCCGAACTTTATCGCTGTCGTCGCGGCTCTTGTCGTGGGTACTGTGCTCGAATTCACGCTTGACGACCCAGGGCGGCAACTGATAACGCAGGAGTGGATAACGCCCCTCGAAAAGCTTTTCACCAACGCCGTGCTTATGATAGGCGCCCCGATGACGCTTTTCTCGCTGCTCAAGAACGTGACTGACTCCTGTATAGTGGCGGAGCGCCACTCGTCTTCGCGCAGACTGTTCGTGAACTCGATGGCTTCGTCCCTTGTCGCAGTCGCAGTCGCCCTTGTGATGGGCTTCATGGTCGCCCAGTCAATCCTTGCGGCAAGCGGGGTGACGGAGCGCTTTGACATCGGGTTTGCCAACTGGTCGCTTGCTTCGGCAGTGGACCAGATAATCCCTTCGAGCATCATCGAGCCCTTCGAGACCATTTCCCCCATCCCCATGATTTTCGTGGTGCTCCTTGTTGCCGGTGCCCTCAACTCCATAGGACAGAGCTTCAGCATACTGAAACGCGCGATTGACGCCTGCTACGACCTGTTCTCGGGCATACTTCGAATAGTGATGGCGTTCTTCCCTCTTGCCTGCTTCCTACTATTCCTGGAGGTCTTGCTGGCGAAGGACGGCGTCTTGCAATTCATGGATATCCTCTACATCGCCGCCGTCGTGTTCGTGTGCACGCTGCCTCTGCTGGCCGTGTACGCCTTTAGGCTGAGGGCGCATGGCATCACTGTGCGTGAGTTCGCAAGGAAACTCTGGCCGCTTGTAAAAGAAAACTTCGTGATAGGATCCGTTATCGACGCGGTGCCCTACAACACGCGCTACTGCGTGAAAAACTTCAGCATATCACGGAAGCGGCTCGAAAAGGAGCTCCCGGTGTTGGCGCAGACCAGTCTGGACGGCAACTGCTTCATCCTCATGCTGCTTGCCACGATCTACATCTTCGTGGCCAACTGCGAGGTGTCGTGGCTCAACGTCGCGGTCGTAGCCCTTATCGTGATGTTCCTGTCATTCGGCGCTCCCAACCAGCCGGGCTCCATCCTTATTGGCATGCTGGTCGTCCTGACGTACCTCAACTCGGACGCCGTCATTTCCCTGGCGCTGTGCTTCGAGCTGTTCTGCGGCGGCCTCCAGAACATCCTCAACGTCATCAGCAGCGTGGTGACAGTCGCCGAAAATGAGTGCAGGGAGAGCGGAAGCCTATCCAAAGCATCGTAGCCCCGACCTGACAAAAGGACCTGACAGTGACAGAAGGGCCGTAGCCGTTGTCAGCTTTTGCCAGCCCTTATTCTTCACCCCTGACCAGGGCCATAGTCATGCAATGAGAGCCGCCACGACCGCGAGATAGTTCCGCGCTCGGAACTTCGATCACCGTTACCCCATGGCTCCTCAGCGCCTCGTTGGTGACGAAGTTTCGATCGTAGGCAAGAACGACACCTGGACGCAGGCAGAGCAGGTTCACGCCGTCACTCCATTGCTCCCGCTCGGCATCAACTCGATTGCCGTTCCCGCATTTGACCATATCAACATGGTCAAGATTCAGATACTTAGCAAGCACGTCTGACAGCGGGTCGTGTATTTCGGTGATGGACAGCTCGCCGTCTGTCCCTTTTGTAATTTCATAGATAGTCGAGATATCCATGACCGCCTCTTGCACGGCAAAGAGATTCTCGTCGACGCGGGTCATAACGGTATCAAGGTGCATGAAGCTTCTTTCGTCTGGAATGTCTATCGCCAGCACGTATTTAAACGGAGCATTCTCGTCGGCGAACAAGTTCTGTGCAAGCTGCGCGATAGCGTCTGGCTCCGTGCGCTGCGAAATCCCAACCGCAACGACTTCGTCCGAGAGCACCTGGATGTCTCCGCCTTCGATGGAATAGGGGTTCGTGCGATCGTAGTACTTCTTAACGTCCTTGTAGTCCGGATGATATTGGAAGACGTAGTCCGCGAAGATGGACTCCCTGTCACGCGTGGCGGCCCACATATTATGAGTCGTGGCGCCGTTGCCGATCGTCGACATGGCGTCGCGCTGGAAGTAGATGTTTGGAATCGGATCCAGGATCAGCTTTCCCTCATCACGCGTTGCATAAAAGCCAGTCTGAGAATTAAGGCCCTCGATTTCCGTCGCGTCAGTGCCAGCGATGCATTTTGCTATCATTTTGCGGTTGTCCTTGAAGCCATCGAGGAACTCGTAGCACGCCACCGCTTCCTTAGGGGAAGTAACCCCTGCTTCTGCAATGAATTGTTCGAGGAATTGCTTCCTTACCTCGAAGCCACCGGCATCCAGGGCTTCGGCCACGAGGTCGGTGAGGTACACCACTTCCACACCTTCGTCACGAAGCGTGTCGGCAAGGGCATCGTGTTCTTCCTGAGCCACCTTCAGGTAGGGAATGTCGTCGAAAAGCAGCCTCTCCAAAGAATTCGGCGTGAGGTTCAAGAATTCGTTCCCGGGCCGCTGGATGAGCACCTTCTTCAGCGGTGCGATCTCGCTGAAGTTGCTGATAGGCGCCTGCTCGCTTTCCAAGCTGGTTGCCTGCTCTGCACAAGCAGTGACCAAGCCAACGCCTAGTGTCAGAACCAGCAGAAACACGATTGCTTTTTTCATAACCATCATCTCCTCTGCAAAGGACGTATTCACGCGACAGTGGGGGCGCATTTTCCTTTCTGCAGTGCGCACCGCTTTGTGAATCACTATAA
>JAFUCW010000169.1 GCA_017459485.1 Eggerthellaceae bacterium
CCACGTCGTCGGCCGTCGTGAAATTTTCGACGATGCCAATAAGCAAATCGGCTTCCTCTACCGCAAGCTCCACCTGACGGGCGAATGCCGCAAAGTAGTCGTGCTTCTGTTTAGCCACAACAGTCCTCTTTCCCCTAAGCCGCTTGACGCATTCAACGAAAGCAAGCGCAGCGTCCTGTTGCGCTCACGGACGCGAATTCAGCCAAAAATTATACCGTGAAAGCACCGAATGCCGGAACTAGATTACCTGTCCGCCGCCGCCAAGGAAGTCGATCACGCGCCAGCGCTCAAGCTTGATCGTGGTCGGCTCGTTATGGCCAGGAAACACGACTGTTTCGTCGGGTAAGGTTCCCAACTTGCGCAGGGAAGCGCGCATGTCGTCCATGTCCCCGCCTTCCAGGTCGGTCCGCCCGATAGTGCCATGGAACAGCGTGTCGCCGGACAGAAGAATCGGCGTTCCATCGCTTCGGGGCGCCTTCGCAGGTTCCAGGAAAAAGCAGCAGCTGCCCTTTGTGTGACCCGGCGTTGCCATCACGTGCCAAGTGGTGCTGCCCACTTCAACCGATTCCCCATCTTCAAGCAGCACGTCAACCGAACAGCCCCGAGAATCCATGCCGAATTCGGTGTGCGGGTCCTCGATTCCAGGCGCGTCTACGGAAGACGCATACACGGGCGCTCCCGTACGCTCGCGCAATTCAGCCAATGCGCCTATATGGTCATGATGTCGATGTGTCACGAAGATCGCGCTCACCGTTCGGTCGCCCACCATCTCCATAATGGCATCGGCGTTGTCCGCCGGGTCGCACACGATCGCACCACCTGCCCCATCGTCGACCACATACACGTTGGTGGAAAAGGGACTCAAGACCGAAGAGCGCACCTCGGTGCATCCGCCGTTGTATTCAAACGCCTCTCCTGGCATGGACAACTCCTTTCAGATACGTACCTTATGGACAGAAGGCTGTCTCGTGTTTCAAAAGAACAGGGCTTTGGCCCGTGCGCTAACACGAACACGAAACGCATCGGCCTTCTTCGTTAGGCATTTCCCATTCTTGCACACGTACCCATCCCTGTTCACGTTCAAAACGCTAGTGCTTCTTGGCTTTCACGGATTCGCCGGGCATCATGCGATGCGCGTCGAACACGCCCTCAATGGCGATAAGCTTGCCTAGGATGGAATCGATCGCGGAAACGTCGCCCACCTGGAACAGGAAGCGCATCTCCACCATGCTGTCACGATGCGACGCCGACGAAGACGAAAGAACGTTGGCGCCCGCCTCTCCTAGCACGTTGGCCACGTCACGCAGCAGGTTCATGCGATCGCGCGCCTCCACCAGGATCTCCGCCTTGTAGGACGTGGAGAAGTTGGGATCGTTTTCCCACGACACGTCGATGATGCGCTCCGGGTGGTCCATCAGCCCAATGGCGTTGGGGCAGTCCGCCCGATGCACCGAAACGCCGCGTCCGCGGGTGACGAAGCCCACGATCGAGTCTCCCGGAACGGGATTGCAGCAGCGCGAAAGGCGCACGAGCACACCGTTGAGCCCTTTGACCACCACACCATTGGACGAATGGTGCTCGTGCTTCTTGGGCGCCTTCACGCTGGTCAGCATGGGAGGCAGCTTGCCCGTGGAGAAATCCGACTTGCCCAGGTTGGCGCTTTCCGCTTCCGTGCCGCGATCCACCAGCAGCTTCAGCAGGCGGTTTGCCACGTGCTGTGCGCTTTCCTTGCCCGCACCGATTTGCACAAGCATGTCGTCGGAGTCCTTGAACCCCATCCCTTCGGCGACCATCTTGAGCGCACGCTGATGCTGTGCGCTCGAAATACCCAGGCCGTGCTTGCGCATCTCGCGCGTGAGCTTATCGTGGCCCGCCTGCAGGTCGTCCGAACGCGACATCTTGGAGAAGTACGAGCGAATCTTGCTGCGAGCAGAAGGCGTGGCCACGGTGTTGAGCCACCCGCGGCTGGGAGCCGCGCTTTTCTGCGTCAATATCTCCACGCGGTCGCCGTTTTGCAATTCGTAGGTCAGCGGCACGATCGAGCCGTTCACTTTCGCGCCCACACAATGGTTGCCCACTTCGGTGTGAATGGCGTAGGCGAAGTCCACCGGCGTCGAGCCCGCACGCAGGCTCATGGCCTCGCCTTTCGGGGTGAACACGAACACTTCGGTCGGCGCCAGGTCCACCTTCAAGTCCTTCAAGAACTCGCGCGAATCCTGACTTTCGTCTGCCCAGTCGATGGTCTGTCGAAGCCATGCCAGCTGGCGATCGAACGCGGCGTCGGCCTTGCTCGCACCGCCCTCCTTGTAGCGCCAGTGGGCCGCCACACCAAATTCGCTCATACGGTGCATCTCTTCGGTGCGAATCTGCACTTCCAGCGGGCGTCCCGCCGGACCGATGACGGTCGTGTGCAGGCTTTGGTACATGTTGAACTTCGGCATGGCAATGTAGTCTTTGAAGCGCCCGGGCATAGGCTGCCACAAGCTGTGCACCGCACCGAGCGCCGAATAGCAGTCGCCCACCGTGTCAACAATAATGCGTACGGCAATCAGGTCGTAGATTTCCGAGAAGTCCTTGCCGCGCGTGGTCATCTTGCGATAGATCGACCACAGGTGCTTCGGGCGCCCCGCAATCTGCGAGTTCACGTGCACGCGCTCCATCTCGCCGTAAAGAATGTCGATAACGTTGTTCAGGTACTCTTCGCGCTCCACGCGCGACTCCGAAACCATGCGCGAAACCTGCCTAAAGCGCGTCGGCTCCAGGTAGTAGAACGAAAGGTCCTCAAGCTCCCATTTGACCGAGCTGATACCCAAACGGTGCGCGATGGGCGCATAGATTTCCATGGTCTCGCGCGCCTTAAAGATACGCCGGTCTTCGGGAAGCGAAGAGAGCGTGCGCATGTTGTGCAAGCGGTCCGCCAGCTTGATGACCACCACGCGGATATCCTTGTTCATGGCCACGAACATCTTGCGGATGGTCTGGGCCTGTTCGTCGGATAGTGTGCCCACTTCGATGCGCGTGATCTTGGTCACGCCGTCGACCAGCTGGGCGATTGCCTCGCCGAACAGCTCTTCGACCTGATCGAGCGTGACGTCGGAGTCCTCCACGGTGTCGTGCAGGATGGCCGCGCACAGCGTTTCCGCGTCCATGCGCAAGTCCGCCAAAATGATCGCCACCTCGATTGGATGGGCAATAAAGGGCTCCCCGCTTTTGCGCTTCTGCCCTTCATGGGCGGCGCTGGCGAACTCGTAGGCGCGTGCCAGAAGAGCCTCGTCTTCGTCGGAAAGGTAGGCGCTGGTTATCCGCTGCAAATCTGCGAATCGCTCCTCGGGAGGGACGGTTTTCGTAGTGTTCAGCGTGCCTTCCGCACCAATGCTTGTCATGAAGCTGTACTCGGCGGTAGCGGATGCGGAGCGGCCCAGGCGGAACTCCGGGTAGTCGTTGTGACGGCGCATGCGAAGCACAGCAGGTGCGCCTATGGGCTGGTCAGACACGTCTGCCGAAGAAGCGCCTGCGCCGTTGATGGCCTGGGCAGCCTCTGGTGCATTGGAGCGGATGCCTTCGCTGGTCATCTAGTCGTTTCCTTCCTCGTCTTCAATGGGAAGAATAGGGGCAATGATGCGATTGCGCAAGACATCCGAAGTGCTTGTGCGCACCCATGCGGAAAAGTCACGGAAGATGTCGATCTCGTCGAGCCCTTCGCGGTAGCGCACGCTGTCCGTCAGCTCGCACTTGTTTTCCGTTTCGACCACGCGGATGCTGCGCGGGCGATCGGGCCCATCGGCGGGCCGCGTTTCGATCAACCCGAGCTCGCGAAAGACTGCAACGGCGCATTCGACGCTTGGTTGCGACACCTGATGGCGCGCGTTGCGTGCACTGCAGGCCTCCGCCAAATCCGCGTTGCTCGCCGAAACGGTTCCGCCCCTTTCGCGCCCCATGCTTCGCAGCTCCCGGTAGACCTGCGCCATAGTATCGTGCCCAGGCGTCGAAGCAGTCAGGATGGATTCGTTGATCCCTGCGTCGCCTTCACCGAAAAGCGCATGCACGAACGCCTCGTTGCCATCGCGCCCCGCCCTGCCGCTCATCTGGTTGAATTCCACTTCGTTGAACGGCATGTGGTAGAGCACCACATGGCGGATGTCGGGAATGTTAACGCCTTCGCCGAAAGCCGACGTGGAAACAAGCACCGTCAACGTGCCGCGCCTGAACATCTCTTCGACACGTTTGCGTTCGCGGCGCGAAAGCCCTGCGTTGTAGAATCCAATGAACGGCGCCACATGGGGCACCTGGGAGCGCAACGTACGGGCAAGCGTGACCGACGAAGCACGCGAGTTGACGTAGATGACGGTCTTTTCGCCGGAGGCAATGATCGACGCTAGGTACTGGTCACGACTGCTTAAGTTGCGCTGGTCGTCGAAGCGCATGTTGGAACGCACGGCATGGTCGAGCACGCGGCGCGAAATGCCCAGGGTGCGCTCGATGTCCGCAGCAACGCGCGCGTCCGCAGTCGCGGTCAGCGCAAGCACCACCGGGTTGCCCAGCCGCTGGAACGCCTTGCCCAGCTGCGCATACGCAGGACGGTTGCCCGCCTTCGACAAGCCCACATGGTGCGCCTCGTCCACGACAGCGAAGCGGATGCGGCCCGAACGCGCCAGCTCGTCGGCATGGAAGCTTAAGAACTCGGGCGTGGTGGCAATGATGTCGACCGTGCCGTCCTCAAGCCCCTCCAGGATGCGCTTGCGCTCTTCAGGGGTGGACTCGCCGGTGAGGACTTCGATGCCCAGGCCAAAGGGAGAAAGCGCCTCGCGCAGATGGAAGGCCTGGTCGGCGATGAGCGCACGAAGCGGGTAGACGAACAAGCTTGCCTCATGGGCCTGAAGGGCACGCAAAGCGGCGTGCACCTGGAAGGTCAGGGACTTGCCGCGCCCTGTTGCCATGACCGCAAGCACCGACTCGCCCCGACCAAGCGCCTGGAGCACTTCCGCCTGGGCGGGAAGCAGCCCAGAAGACCCGATGAACGCAGAGACCACGGCAGCGCGCAGGGCTTCAGGGTCTTCCTTGGCACGCCACTCCCAGCAGCTCCGGTTCGCCGCCGCTTCGGCCTCTTCAAGCTTGGCCTCGTCGGTGGAGAGCACGTCGTCGGCGACAAGCTCGGCGTCGCTTGTGGCGTAGAGCTCGTCTACGAACGCAGTGGTTTCAGGGTCGAGCCACGACTCCATGGCCGCACACGGCGTAGCCGGCTCAAGCGAGTTGATCATCGCCTTCACCGACTCGCGCCCGCGCCATTCGTCTATCTGGACCTCAAACGCAGCATTGACGATGCTGTCGCAGCGAAGCAGCGTTTCTATGTCGGAGCAGTGGAACATAATTCCAGAAATCTGGGTGCGCCCGTTGGTGAGCATGCATGAAAAGTGGTTCTTGTCGGCGCCCACCGCACGCGCTTTGGTAAGCATGACATCCTGGGCAAGGAACACCGGTGTGGAGTTCTCCTGGCCAAACGGTGCCATGCGCGAAAGCTCCTTGACGTTGTCGAGCGTGAGCTCGGAGAGGTCCACCACTGCATCGATGTCGATGCGTGCATGGAAGTTGTCGTCGGGAAGCTCGTCCATGTAGGCGCACAGGCGCTCCGTGAAGGCGGGCAGGTCCTTGGCAGGAAGGGTCACGCCCACTGCGGCGTCGTGGCCGCCGAAGCGCGTGAGCAGATCGGAGCAAGACTCCACGGCCTTGAACAGGTTCACTTGCCCCACGCTGCGGCCCGATCCGCGCGCGGATCCGTCTTCGTCGATGGTGAACAGGAGCACGGGCACGCCGTAGGTGCGCACCAGGCGACTTGCCACGATTCCCTTTACGCCTTCGTGCCATCCAGCGCCCGACACCACAAGCGCGCGCTGCCCATGGTAGATTTCTTCGGCTTGCATGCCGGCGATTTCCGCCAGCTCCGATTCGATGCTGCGGCGCGCGTCGTTGACCGCCTCGAGCTCCGCCGCCTTTTCGTTGGCGCAGTCGAAGTCGTCGGTCAGAAGCAGGTCAAGCGCCAATTGGGCATCCCCCATGCGCCCCGCCGCATTCAGGCGGGGGATGACGCTAAACGAAAGCCCATTCGCCGCCACCGGCTGTCCCGCCACGCCCGCTGTTGCAAGCAGCGCAGCAATGGCCGGGCGCGGAGCTTCGTTCATGCGCGCAACGCCGTCGGCGACAAGCGAGCGGTTCGCCCCCACCATGGGCATAAGGTCGGCGATGGTGCCAAGCGCAGCAAGGTCGGTCAGCTCGCGCCACAAATGCGGCTGGCCGAATCGCGCGCCAAGCGCCTGCACGCAAGAAAGCGCCACGCCCACACCCGCAAGGATCGTGCAGGGGCTTTCGGGGTCGAGCTTCGGGTTGCACAGCGGCACGCCTTCGGGAACGAGTTCCGCAGGTTCGTGATGGTCGGTCACCAAGACCTCTACGCCGCGGCGCTGGAGTAACTTCACCTCGTCGCGGCAGGAAATGCCACAGTCCACCGTAACGAGCACGTCGGGCGTCTGAAGCATGCAGCGCTCGATGGCCGCCTCGGTAATGCCGTAGCCTTCGCTCGAGCGCCGGGGAATGAACGGCACCGCATCGGAGCCGAGCGCACGCAGCCCACGCGTAAGAACCGTCGTAGCAGAAATGCCGTCAAGATCGAAGTCGCCGAAGACCATGATGCGCTGTCGCTGGCGAACGGCACGCTCCAGCGCATCGACAACGTCGTGCATGCCGGGTATCTGATACGGGTTGAACCAATCGCGGTCAAGCGACGGATCCAGGAACTCGCGCGCCACCTGCGGCGCGTCGATGCCACGCGCCACCAAGGCCGTTGCCATGAACGAAGGCAGGCCCAGTTGCTGCTGCACCGTAGCCACAGCCGCAGTGTCCGCCGCGTTGACGACAGACCGTGTTGACATGAAAAACCTAACGCATGCGCACACTGTTACGCTCATATTGTCCCACAATGCGGCCCCCACTGCCACGTTCAGCATGCAAAAAACCCGCGCATCAACGTGCGTGAGCCTGCCAACGGCACGCCCGACAGCATGCATGCAGGACGTTCACGACGAACAGCCAGAGAACACGCATTAGGGCGCGTCACGGAAACCTGCGGGATTGCCGCCAGCAGCGCAAGAGAGTCTCCCGCCACCAAATGTGTACATTTTTTCGTCGTTAAGTTCAATAGTGAATACTATTGTAGTTCATTGCCAAAAAATATGTACACTTTTTTTGCAGACCAGGAGCCGTGCGCCAGCAGGGCAGCGATGGTCCCACTCAACAGGCCAGCAGCCCTACCTTGTCAGTTGAACTTCTGCTGGGCCTCTTCCAGGCCATGCTCGATCAGATAGGGCACGGCGCGTGCCGCCAACATGCAGCCCTCAACGAAGTCGTCGAGCGCGTCTTTGCGGATGGGCGCAAGAACGAAGTCCGCTGCGGGCATGCGTCCAGGAGGACGGCCGATCCCTACACGAACACGCAGGTAATCAGGGGTTTGCAGCTTGTCGGTGATCGACTTCAGCCCGTTGTGACCTGCCGATCCTCCACCCTTCTTTACGCGAATGTGGCAAGGTTCAATGTCCAAGTCGTCATGGATGACGATCACATGGTCGGGCGACACGCCATAGGCGTTGCACAGGTTCTTCACCGGGCCGCCCGAAAGGTTCATGAAGCTTTGCGGCTTGGCAAGCACCACGTCGATCCCTGCCAGCACGCCCTTTGCGGCCAACGCCCCGCCCTCCGACTTCCAATAGCGCGCACCCGCTTCTTCGCCAAGCGCGTCCACTACCGCAAAACCAGCGTTATGCCGCGTGTTTGCGTACTCCTCGCCCGGATTCCCCAGGCCAACCACCACGTACAAATCCATCTCCTTGGTTTTTGTTTCTTGCGCCATTTCCAAGCGTCGCACTCATCAAAACTCGCAGGTAGCAGAAAAGTCAGCGAAAGCGAATCAGGCGAGTGCAGTTCGCCCGCCTTTTGTCCGACGCGTACCACGGTACGCAAGGACAAAAACAAGGGCGAAATGCGCCGCCCGATTCGCTTGCAGCGTCGGCGGTTCCGCTGTTCGCAAGCACAGCGGAACCTACAGCGCAAAGTCCGGGTCGAACAGGATGGAGATGGACCCGTTGGTGAACACGTTGCCAATAGCACGTGCGAACAACGGGGCAACACTGACGATCTTGATCTTGCCCGTCTGGCGCTCCAGGGGCACAGGAATCGTGTTGCAGACCACCACTTCCTCGACAGGGGCGTTTTCCAGGCGATCGTACGCGGGGCCGGAGAACACCGGATGCGTAGCGCACGCATACACCTTGTCGGCACCGTTGTTCTTGAGCGTGTCGATGGCCGCAACCAGCGAACCGGCTGTGTCGATCATGTCGTCGTTCAGGATGCAGATCTTGCCCTCCACGTCGCCAATGAGCGCCGTGATTTCGGCCTGGTTGTGCTTCGGGCGGCCCTTGTGCATAATCGCCAAGTCCGCGCCCATCATGTCGGCCAGCTTCTTCGCAGCCTTCGCGCGTCCCAGGTCGGGAGAGACCACGCACAGTTTCTCCGAGTCGAAGTTCTTGGCCTTGAAGTAGTCCGCCATCAGCGGAAGCGCCGTCAAGTGGTTCACCGGAATGTTGAAGAAGCCCTGGATCTGGCCCTGGTGCAGGTCGATGGTGATGATGCGCGTCGTGCCGGCGACCGTCAGCAAATCTGCAACCAGCTTCGCCGTGATGGGCTCGCGCGCCGCCGCCTTGCGGTCCTGGCGCGAATAGCCGTAGTGGGCGACAACAGCCGTGATCGTGCGCGCAGAAGCACGTTTGGCGGCGTCGATCATGATCAGCAGCTCCATCAGCGCGTCGTTGACGTGCTCGCCCGCGACCGACTGTATGACGAACACATCGGCGCCGCGCACCGTTTCCATGTAGCGCGCGTAGATTTCCCCATTGGCGAACTTCTCCAACTTGACGTTTCCCAACGCCACGCCCAGCTCTTCGGCAATCTGCTCTCCCAGTTCGGGGTTGGCCGACCCGGAAAACACCGCCAGGCTTTTCGTCATCTCGATATTCTTTTCGACCATTGCGCGCTCCTCGCATCCGCCTTGGGCAGGGGCCAGGTGCCTGCCCACCGTATTGGCTTTCACATCGGGCAGGCACCTGGCCCCTGCCCCAACAAAGCTA
>JAFUCW010000170.1 GCA_017459485.1 Eggerthellaceae bacterium
GGCACCACATACTCGTAGAACCCCTCGATAGCGTGGTCGGTCTTGTAGCTCATCTTCAGGGTGTAGGCCACACCGTACAACAGGTCGAGCGCGTGCTTGTAGGCGCCGCCCTCCTCGTTGGGGTCGCCCGCCCCCTCCACGGCAATGAAGCGCATAGGCGGCACCTGCACAATGGCCGGTGCTGCCTTGGGCTGGTACAAGTCGCGGTATTCCTTCTTAAAGTCAAACGCCATAGCGCCCTCCCCCGTTCTGCAGGCAAACAGCTTCAGCCTTGCTCTTGGAATAAGCAGCGATTATCGCCCATTCGCCCCATGCGTTCAACGGGCAATCTAAGCAGCTTGGAGGCCCGTCACGACAACCACGTTTTGAGCATGTGTGCGGACGCATTGCCTAGCCGCGCAACTTTATTTCGCGTTTTTGGTTGAGATTGCGACTTTTGCACCCTTGCCCCCTAGACATCGCTCATCTTGACAGGTCGGCTAGGTGTGTTCATTCGGAGAACTGAAGCCCTAAAAGCAATCCGGGCGTTCCCAAGGGTGCAGAACTCGCAATTTCAACCACTTTACGCCAAAAAAAGTCCCCTGGCACCGGGCGAACGGTGGATTGCTATGCAGGCCGTCCTCCCGCTGCCCTTCTAGGCAAAGCAACGAGCCCTTGGCAGCCTCTCGCAAGGTGCCGAAGATACAAACGGGCACAAGAAGTGGATTCCTGTGCCCGTTGCGTTGTATAGCGGCGCAAGGCCTTCTGTTGCCTAGACTAGTTGCCCATCCTCCTGCGGCGGACATAGACGAGTACCCCACCAGACAAGAGCATCATTACTGCTAGCACGCCCAGGGGCGATTCATCGCCAGTTCTAGCAGTTGTGGTGCTTGCAGCGGTCGATGCCGGCCTTGTCGTGGGCACTGTGCTCGTAGTGTTTGTACTCCTGCTCCCCCCGGATGATGCGCTCGTTGAGGAGTCAGCCGAAGACGCCTCGGACGACGGCTCGGACGACGGCTCGGACGAAGACCCGGACGAAGACTCCTCCCGCCTGCTGTCGTTGTAATGCATCTCGTTGCCGTCGATTACCACCCACTTCTCGTCATAGGTGTTCTCGAAAGTCGGGCCTCCTTCGCCGGTGTAGTCGCTGCTCAGGGTAGCCACCAGGTTCCCCGTTGCAGCGTCGACCTCAACGTGAACCGTGAAGGTAATGGTCCTAGTGTCGTAGAGCACGCCGGCCTTGTAGTGCAGGCCGTCGGATTCGGTTGTGCCGTCCAACGATTCGGTTACCGTGTAGGTGTAGTCGCCCGCCTCGTCGAAGGTGAGCGCCTCGAACTTCACCGACCCGGTGGCGGCGCCATGAGCCGCCTTTGCAGTCCCAACAAGGGCTCCTTGGCTATCGCGCAATTCGAAAGTGAAGTCGCCCTCGTGAATGTACACGCCGGTGCCTGCAAGGCGCTTTAGCACCTCGATAGAGCAGGTTGCAGCACCTGGTACGGGCCGGGCAACCTCATGGGTGTTGGTGATGGTCGTACCGTCGACGGTCTTGGTGTAGCCCTCGGGGACGGCGACCTCATCGACCGAGTAAGCAATCTCGGTAACTCCGTCATCGGCATTCGTGGGCACATTGGCAATGGTGGTCCTCCATCCGCCCGCGGCTGTGACCGACTGTCGCGCCACCTCTTCGCCGGTCGCAAGAAGGGCACTCGTCACAGACTCGGGACGCAGGCCGTCGGCATCGTTCTGGTCGACCCACACCTTTGTTGCAGACACTTGGGTAAGCTCGGGTTCGGGCGCTTGCTCTACCACATGGGTGTTGGTAACAACGAAGCCGGCCTCGGCGGTTCCGGAAATCGCACTTGTATAACCCTCGGGCACGTCCACCTCGGCTATCGAGTATGCAATCTCGGTGCCCGATGCGTACTTGTCAAGATTGGCAAACGCAGCAGCCCAGTTGTTTGCTTCGCTCAGCTCGATGGGACTGCCCGACACCTTGCCGTCTGCCAGCAATTGCACCGACACGCTTTCCGGTCGAATCGCGTCGGCATTGTTGCTGTCATCCCAAACCTTAGCCACGGGAATGGACACCTTCTCCACCTCGTGGGTGTTGGTGACCAACGTGCCGTCGTAGGTTGCCGCATAGCCATCGGGGACGCTTGTCTCGAGGGCGGTGTAGACGATCTCCTTGCCGTCCTTGTACTTGGGCAGACCGGTGAAGGTATGGGACCAGTTCGTGTCGGCATCGAGGACCGCTGTCTTGTCGGTGCGCTCGCCATCGGCGACTAATGCCACTTCGACCTTTGCCGGCCGCTTGCCATCCTGGTTGTTGGCGTCCTCCCACCGCTTGGACACCTCTACATCCACTACGGCTGGCGCATGTGCATTGAGCACGACACAGACGGCCTCGGCCGGACCAGCTACAGTAGTGGCATAGCCTTCAACGGCATCCTCGACAATGGTGTAGGCGATTTCTGAGCCATTACTATATTTGGGCAGGTTGCTGAACGTGCAGGACCATACGCCGTTTTCATCGGGCGTAACCGTGGCGGCGCCCACCTGCTCGCCATCGGCCAGCAGCTTCAACGTGATGGAATCGGGGCGCATGCCGTCCTGGTCGTCAGCATCGTCCCAGATCTTGATTACATCAATATCCACTGTTTCGGTGGCGTGGGTGTTCGCGATCGCAAACCCCTCGGCTGCAGACCCGCTAACCGTCGAGCTGTAGCCCGCAACATTGACCTCCTCGATGGTATAGGAGATCTCATTGCCGTCCTTGAGCTTCGGCAGGCCCTCGAACGTGTGGGTCCATGCGCCGTTCTCGTCGGCTTCTATGGTGGCGGTGTCAACCTGCTCGCCATCGGCCAACAGGTTCACGGTAATGGAGTCCGGGCGCACGCCGTCCTGGTCATCTGCGTCGTCCCAGGTCTTGGTCACGCCGATGTCAACTGTCTGGGCGGCGTGGGTGTTGGTGATGGTGAAGCCCTCGGCGGCTGATCCGCTAATTGCCATAGCGTAGCCCTCGACCGCAGCCTCCTCGACCGTGTATGCAATCTCGACGCCTTGCGCGCCCGCCTGGTACTTGGACCGCCCAGCAAACGTGTAAGCCCACGCACCGTTCTCGTCGGCCTTAACCGTTGCGGTGTCAACCTGCTCGCCGTCGGCCAACAGGTTCACGGTAATGGAGTCGGGGCGCACGCCGTCCTGGTCGTCTGCGTCGTCCCAGGCCTTGGTCACGCCGATGTCAACCGTATCGGGGACATGGGTGTTGGTTACCGCAAACTCGATAGGCTCGACGGCATCAGGCTCTTCTATCTTGTCGTTATCAAGATTTTCGTCTGAGGCGGCATCCCCTTCGGTGTCGCCCGTTGCGTCATCGGCCGAGGCGTCGACCTCTTCGATTGTGGTCGTATAACCGTCTACTGCAGCCTCTTCGACAGTGTAGGAGATCTCTGCGCCATCCTTGAACTTCGGCAAGTCCTCAAACGTGTGGGTCCACTCGCCGTTCTCGTCTGCTTCGACAGTTGCGGTATCTACCTGCTCGCCATCGGCC
>JAFUCW010000171.1 GCA_017459485.1 Eggerthellaceae bacterium
ATCTACATCCGCGGTGGCAAGATTGACATAAGCGCCCAGTCTGCATTCGACTACGCATGGGGTGCCGAAATGACCGGCGGCGATGTTTACGTGAACGGCCAGCAGGTAACCGAGATCACCGAATCCATGATGGGCGGCGGCATGGGAGGCCGCATGGGAGGTCCCCAAGGGGGCATGGGCGGCCAGATGCCCCCCGAGGGGATGGAGGGCCAGATGCCTCCCGAGGGGATGGGCGGGCAGACTCCCCCCGAAGGGATGGACGGACCGCCTCCCCCCGACGGACAATTCGGAGGCAGGCAGCGTCCTGATGACGCGAACGGGCGGATGCAGCCTCCTTCTGACCAAAGCGCCGAAGGCCAGGTGCCCACCAGCTCTGCAACGAGCGCGTAGCGCAAGAGCATCGAAACGCCGAAGAGAAAAACCCGGATCACATCCGGGTTTTTCTTTCTTCACGACTGCTGGTAGGTTTCCAGGAAGTCCGCCATGCGACAGGTGGCGTCTGCCAAGGTTTCAAGGTTGGGAAGGTAGACCACGCGGAAATGGTCGGGTTCCGGCCAATTGAAGCCTCTGCCATGCACAATGAGCAGCTTCTTTTCCTTCAGCAAGTCAAGCGCGAACTTCTCGTCGTCAACAATGTTGAATTTCGCCATGTCGATTTTCGGAAAGATGTAGAACGCAGCCTTGGGCTTGACCGCCGTGATGCCGGGGATGTCGTTGAGCGCCTCGTAAATGTAGTTGCGCTGCTCGAACACACGGCCGCCCGGGACCACGTAGGTTTTCACGCTTTGGTTGCCCCACAGCGCCGTTTGCACGATCGACTGCGCCGGAACGTTGGAGCACAGGCGCATGTTGGTGAGCATGTTGATGCCCTCGATGTAGTCGCGCGCGCACTTCTTGTTGCCCGAAAGGACCATCCAGCCAATACGGTAGCCGGCGATCATGTGCGACTTCGAAAGACCGGAAAAGGTCACGCAGAACAGGTCGGGTGCCATGGAGGCTATCGAGACATGCTCCAGCCCATCCATGACCAGACGGTCGTAGATTTCGTCCGAGAAGATGATCAGCTGGTGTTCGCGAGCAATCTCCACGATTTCGGTAAGGATGGAGCGGTCGTAGAGCGCCCCAGTGGGGTTGTTCGGGTTGATGATGACGATTGCTTTTGTGCGGTCAGTGATCTTGGACCGGATGTCGTCAAGGTCGGGGTTCCACTCGGCCTGCTCGTCGCACAGATAGTGCACAGGATGCCCGCCCGCCAGCGTGGCACACGCCGTCCACAACGGATAGTCGGGGGAAGGAATCAGGATTTCGTCGCCGTCGTCGAGCAACGCGCTCATGCAGATGTTGATCAGCTCGCTTGCTCCGTTGCCGGTGTAGATGTCCTCGATCTCCACGCCCTCGATGCCTTTGAGCTGATAGTACTGCATGATTGCCTTGCGCGCGGAATAGAGTCCCTTGGAATTCGAGTACCCTTCGCAGTCGACCAACTGGCGCGACATGTCGTAGACCACTTCGTCGGGCGTGCGAAAGCCGAACGGCGCAGGATTTCCAATGTTGAGCTTGAGCACGTTCGCGCCCGCCTCTTCCATGCGCATGGCCTCTTCGAGCACGGGACCGCGCACATCGTAAAGGACGTTGTCAAGCTTTGACGACTTGTTGAATTCACGCATGATGCCTCCTTGGCTGACGCAAATCATGTTGCACTAGGCTATCACAGAGTACTGGTATTTGCGTGAAGAGAACAGGGCTGTGTTACAGTTGAAGCGTCAAGAAAAGGAGTAAAAAATGTCAGTCCAACAGGAAATTCAGCAATACCTTTCGGAATGCGGCGTCTTTTATTTCGCCACAGTGAACGGCGATGCTCCCGTGGTACGCCCCTTAGGCTTCTCCATGGAACGCGAAGGACAGCTCTACTTGGGCGTGGGCACGTTCAAGGACGTCTACGCGCAATTGAGTTCGAACCCACATGTCTACATCTGCGCCTGCAAACCCGATGGCAGCGGCTGGATTCGCGTTGCCGGCAAGGCCGTGTGCGACGCCGATCCTGCACTAGTGGATGCCACCTTCGAAGCCATGCCCGATCTGAAGGCTCTCTACGAAAGCAACGGATGGGAAATGGGCGTGTTCCACCTGGAAGATGCCACCGCCACTTGGGTCGACGGCCCCATGACGCCTGTTCGCACAGAGACGTTCTAGCGCACGAGCAGCAGGTAGGAGCGGCATATGATTCTTACAGGGCATGAAGACCTGCGCATTCGCAAGACCGTGTCTGCGATTCGCGACACCTTCACGAACATGCTGCTGGAAATGCCTTACGAAAAGATCACCGTTAAGGCGCTTTGCGACCGTGCAATGGTGAACAAAACGACGTTCTACCGCTACTATCCCGCTCTTGAGGATCTACTTACCGAAGTACAGTCCGAATACGCGCGACCCTACGCCGAACGGACGGCAGGGCTGCGCTATCCCGACGACATCGAGCGCCTGATTCGCGAGTTTCTTACGTACAGCTCCCAGCAGGGCCCCCTCTACGACGCCATCCTCTCAAGCGGCACCTACGCCGGTATCATGCAGAGAGTGATGGACGAAATGGGAAAGGAGCGCGACCAGGATTGGCGCCCGCCCAAAGGCTGGAGCGAAGAAACCTGGGACATCTATCTTGCCCATGTCAACTCCGCGCAGATTCGCATATATAAGAAGTGGGTCGACGACGGGCGTTCCATTCCCGCCGAAGACATGGTCAACCTTGCCATCAAGCTTATTTGCGACGGCGCACGCATTGTCCAATAGGCGCCTAACCGCATCTGTTTTGTGCTCGAATCAGGCCAGATTCACGTCTGGCTTGATTTCATTTGGGCAATGAGGGTTTACCTTGCATCTGGTTCATGCCCGATGGGGTCCCAATCGCGTCTGGCTCACGTCTGTTTTGGGGCCCATCCGCGTCTCACGAGAGGCTTTTCTTGACCTTGTTCCAAAAAGCTTCTTCGCAATTCATCCACATTTACCAGGCGAAACGCAACACTTCACAACCGGTAGTTGCATAAAATCGTTGTTTATGCAACTAGTGTACTTTACGTGTTGCGAATCCTACTTTTTGAAGAACATTGCTGCTTGCTTCTCTTTTTCCACGCGCTATCTTGTACCCATAAGAAATGCTCCTAACGACAACATTAAGGAGGTCGAAAATGAACGACAACATCAAGAGCATGGCTTTCTCTTGCGGCGCAGCCGCCATCTCTATGGGCCACACGAACGAGCCCACGGCCTTCGACAGGGCATGGGATGCGATCTGCAGGGCATACGGCAAGTGGACAGGCGAAACCACTGTCGCTGCAACCGTCGAGCCCACCATGATTGCCGCCCAGTCTACTCCTCAAAGTCACGCTGCCTAACGTTTGCGCGTCCCCCATCTGGCAAACTATTTGGGCACCAACGGCAAGGCCACTGCGTTTGAGCAGTGGCCTTGGTCTTTTTCGTCCCGCCCGGGACTACTTTCACCAGCACAATGAGCACCAAGCGACGCGCGTGCGCTCGATGACGAATTCGGAGTCGGTTATTCGTGCACGATTACGGCGTTGCCTGCAGCAATATGGTCGTAGAGCGCCTCGGCTGCATCGTAGGGAAGGTTCACGCATCCGTGCGATCCGTAGCCGTTCGCATAGCTGTTGCCGCCAAACGCCCACTGCCATGTGGCGTCATGGAAGCCGCACCCCGAATTGGTGAACTGAGCCCAGTATTGCACTTCGGTTTCATACTCGCGCACGCCAGACGAAAGCATTTCGCCACGAAGAATGGAGGGGCTCTCCTTGTAGAGCACGCGCCAAATTCCCACGGGCGTGTCATGCTCCCCGTCGGGCTCGCCCGTGATCACGTCGGACTCCCACACAAGATTGCCGGACGCATCGTAGAAGCGGGCGTGTTGTTCGCCAATCGAAACATCTGCGTATGCACCCCAGTCGGGAGTACCGCGGCCGTTCCAGGAAACGCCTTCGCTTATCGTGGGCACTCGGATGGATCCTTCGAAACCCTCTTTGATGGCGTTGCCCACTTCCTCCACTAGTGCCGCTGTGTCAACTTCCCAGCCATAGGTGCCACCCGAAACAGTGAACGTAGCGCCATCAGGACGCGTGTAGGTGCGCTCGGTACCGATTGTGTCCATGCCGTTTGCCATGTTGCGCGTCCATTCGAGCATGGCCTCTTCGTCGAACGAGACCTTGTAGTCCTCCCCGATGCTCACCCATTGCGAAATCTGTCCGGAGTCGATCGTGCCGGCGTCGATGTCGGTGTCTCCCAACGTAAGCGCGATGCTTGCACTGCTGTAGGTATTCGCCTCGTTCACGGCGTTGACCAGGCGCTCGTCTGTTTGCAGAATCTCCGGTTGCAGCGATGCGTCTTCGGGAATCGCCACCTCGGACTGCATGGTCATAATAGCCTCTGTCGCTGCCGCAAGAATAGGCTCCTCGCGCAATTTGGTGCCGCTCTCTTCGGGATGAACGCTGTAGACCTTCTTGGCTTCATCGAACTCGATGAAGGCGTCTTTGGGATCGGTCGCGGTCTCGTTGTAGGAATCCACCTGGCGCTTGAGCTCCTTTTCGAACCCGCCAGCGCTGAAGCTTTCCACCACCAAGTCGGAGTAGTCGCGCGATTGCTGCATTTCGATTGGCCATATCAAGGGATTTCCGCTCTTGAGCGCCTTAGTGGCAAGCGCAGACCCGTCTATTCCCGCATCCACGTCCTTCGCAGAAATCGTGAACACCGCATCGTCGCCCTTGATGGTTATCGAATAGTTGCTGCCAATAGAGTCGGCGATACCCGCCACCTCTTCGGCCGTCTTGTAGGAGATGTCGGTTCCAGACATGGTAGTGTTCGGATAGTAATGGTTGCTGAAATACCACCAGCCCACCGCATACGCAACACCCACCAGCACG
>JAFUCW010000172.1 GCA_017459485.1 Eggerthellaceae bacterium
GCAACATGGCGTGGGACTCGCGCTGCGTTTCCGACGGATGCCTTTTCGTCGCGTTGCCGGGCGAGCGCGTGGACGGGCACGATTTTTGCGCCGACGCCGCCCGCGAAGGCGCACGCGTCATCCTGGTGGAGCGCGCCCTCGAACCCTCTGTCCAACAGGGTCTTGACCGTGCCGGCTGCGCAACCGTCCTGGTAGGCGACACGACCGCCGCCCTCACTGCCTTGGCAGGGTATTGGCGCGGTCTTTTGCGCGGCACGGTGCTCTCGCTTACCGGGTCGTCGGGCAAGACCACGACGAAGAACCTGGTCGCGGCCGTGCTTTCGTCTGCAGGGACCACCGTGGCGACCAAAGCCAACCAGAACAACGAACTGGGGGTGCCTGCCACGTTGCTTGCCGCCGACCAGGACACCGACTACATCGTCGTGGAAATGGGCATGCGCGGTCTGGGCCAGCTGGCGCAATTGTGCGAATTCGCCCGTCCCGATGCCGCGCTTGTGACCAATGTGGGCACGAGCCACCTTGAGCTGTTGGGAAGCCGCGACGCCATCGCGCGTGCGAAGGCGGAGCCCTTCACCTTCCTCGATCCGGAGCGCGGCGTTGCGTTCGTCAACGTGAGCGATTCGTTTGCCCGCGAGCTCGTCGCTTACGGGGAATTGGCGCAACGGGGAGTGGAAACGGTGTTCTTCGACGGATCCGGTGCGGACCCCGCAACGTATGACCCCGCACTCGCCCCTTCGGTGTTCGCATCCGACATCTCGTTCGATGCGGAGGGAAACCCGCATTTCACGATCAACGTGCCTGGCTCCAGTGCACCTTGCGCGCTTCGCCTTGCAGGAATCCATAACGTTCACAACTCCCTGGCGGCCGCCGCAGTGGGGCATTTCGCCGGGCTCGACGCCGTGCAGATCGCCGCAGCGCTCGAGACGTGCGAAGCTGCTGCGGGCAGGCAGCTTGTCGTCACGTCGCCCGCAGGAGTGCGCGTCGTGGACGACAGCTACAATGCCAACCCCGATTCCATGTGCGCCTCTTTGGCCACGTTCCGCTCCATGGAGGTCGAAGGCAGGCGCGTTGCCGTGCTGGGCGACATGTACGAGCTGGGCTCGTTCACCGAAGAAGGCCATGCGCTCGCTGGCAGGGAAGCGGCGGGAAGCGGCCTGGATCGGATCGTGTGCGTAGGGGACCTTGCGCGCGGCATTGCCGATGCCGCCGTGTCTTGTGGCATGGATGCCCGGGCAATCGATTGCGTCTCGTCTGCTCAAGAGGCCCTGTCCCTTCTTGCCGGCGAGCTTGCTGCGGGAGATGCGGTGCTGGTCAAGGCGTCGCATTCGGTGGGGCTTGATGCAGTGGTTGAAGGACTGGTGTCCTAGGTATGTTCAGCGTTTTTTCCTCTTACCCAACTTCGCTCGTGTTCCTCTCCATCGTGGTGGCGGCTGGCCTGTGCATTGCCTTCACCGGACCGTGGATCAAGCTGCTTCGCCGCGACAACATAGGACAGCAGGTCCGCGACGACGGGCCGGAGACGCATCTTGTCAAGCAGGGGACGCCCACTATGGGCGGCGTCATGATCCTGCTTGCGGCGGCGGTCACCATGCTCTTGCTTGCTCCTTGGCGCCCCGAGCTTGCGTTGCTGCTGGCGGCGACGCTGCTCACCGGGTTGCTTGGATTCATAGACGACTACGCGAAAGTGCGCGAGGCGAACACCGCAGGCGTCTCCCCGCGTGCCAAGCTCATCGTGCAGTTCGCCATCTCCATTGCCTTTTGCCTCTTGGCCGTGAATTGGCTTGGTATCGAGCCGACAATCACATTTCCTTTCTTGCCCACGGTTGACCTGGGGGTTTTTACCTCTGAAATAGCCGGTGTTCGCATACCTTGGCTCTATGTCATTTTCGTGGGCGTCTTGCTTGCCGGCATGAGCAACGCGGTCAACTTGACCGATGGGCTCGACGGTCTGGCAGCGGGCACGATCATGGTGGTCATGGTGGTCATGGCCATGATCGCCTATCGAAGCGACATGCTCGACGCCTCCATTTTCGGCGCATCGCTTGCGGGTGCGTGCATCGGTTTTCTCTGGTACAACGCGCATCCGGCGGACATCTTCATGGGAGACACGGGCTCTCTAGCTTTGGGCACGGCGCTTGGCTGCATGGCAGTGGTCACGAAAACGGAGCTGCTGTCCTTGGTCATCGGTGGCCTGTTCGTGGTCGAGGCGCTCTCCGTGATCATCCAGGTGTTCCACTACAAGCGCACCCACAAGCGCATCTTCCTCATGGCACCGCTTCATCATCACTTCGAGAAAAAGGGCTGGAGCGAAATCAAGGTGGTTCTGCGTTTCTGGATTATTTCCGGCTCGCTAGCGGTGCTGGGATTTTTCCTGCATTTCTCGAGTGCTCTGTTGGCGGCAGGGTAGGTTTTGCCGTGAGAAGCACGTGCGACATGATCGACGGACGTAAGGCGGCACCCGCCGAATTGGGCGAC
>JAFUCW010000173.1 GCA_017459485.1 Eggerthellaceae bacterium
GGAGAAGGCTGGACCACTCGCCTCTGCTCTGGTGGGCCGTGAGGGTCTCGAACCCGCGACCTTGGGATTAAAAGTCCCCTGCTCTACCAACTGAGCTAACGGCCCAGCAGAGCGAAGGCGAGTGATGCGCTGCAGCCTGCTATTGTAGCCGCATCAATCCAAGCGGTCAAACCCCGAATGGGCAATTCGCTCCAAGGCTACTCGGTGGCTGTGTCGGCGGAACCCTCGTTGGACCCGATGCGCTTGAGGATGTCGTGAGTGGTCACGATGCGCGTGTCATAGCAGCGGCTGAAATACTCCAGGCCCGCCTCCTGCGTCCCAATCAGGAACGTCGCCGTCGCGTCGGAAGGCACCACGGTTTTGTATCCATAGAAATACGCCCCTGCAAGCGTCTGGAGGACGCAGATGTTCGTGTCCGCACCCACCATGATCAGCGTTGTTACGCCCAGCTCGCGCAGGGTGAGCTCCAGGTCGGTTTCGAAGAAGCCGTTGTAGCGGCGCTTCGGGATGATGAAGTCGCTTTCCTGCACATCGAACTCCGCCAAAGTCGTCCCACTTGCCGTACCGCGCACGCCATGGTCGCCCCAAAGGTCCAGTTCCTGGTCGAGCCCTTTGATGTGGCTGTCGTTGTTGAAGATGATGGGCATGCCTGCCGCCCGTGCGGCCTTTACGATAGCGACACTGTTGGCAGCCATCTCCTCGAGGCCGGGCGTAACCCCTTCCGTTCCGCCAAGGACGTCGATGACCACGACAGCGGTTTTGTTCAAGTCTAGGTCGTCGCTTTGCTGCCAGGGAGTGACCTGTCGCTCGGGCAGGTAAACCAGGTCGGAGGACTTATCGCGCATAGGCTGGTTGCGCGCCTGATCGGACACTGTTTCGTACTTGTTCAACGAAACAAGGTAGGCGTCGCGGTCGTCTTTTTCAACCAAGTGGAGCAAACGCAGCGTGAACAGTTCCTTGAAGTTGTAGAAATCGAGCGATTCGACCTCTCCGCTCCCTTTCGCCTGGTCGGAAAGATCCACAATACTCCGCGCCAGCTTTTCCCCGCGCGAGTTAAACTCAATCGTGTCGTCACCGGTGCTGCTGATCACTTCGGTGTCAATCGCTGCATCCATGAACGCCTCGTTCGCAACCACAATGGTTGCCTCCAAGCCTCTGCGCTCGATGATGGCAAGCGGAATGCCGGAAGAAAACGCGAGCTCGTGTTCCCTGTCATCGAGCTGGTCGAACGGCGAAGGCGAAAGCATGTTCACCTGGCCGATGGCGTTGTAGTATGCAGCATCGTCGTCGCTTTCGGCGTCAAGCTCGCCTGCGTCGATCATCCTGGTAACCTCATCGAGCGGAACCGGCTTGCTGAAGAGGAATCCTTGCAGCAGTTCGCAGCCGATGGACTTCAAGAACAGATACTGCTGGTGGTTTTCGACTCCTTCGGCAAGGGTCTGGATGCCCAGCTTCTTAGCCATGTCGACAACGGAAGTGACGATGTCGCGTGTGCGCACGCTGGTCTCCAGACCGCGCAAGAAGCCCATATCTATCTTGAGCACGTCGAAGTTGTAGTCCTTCAGCAGGTTCAGCGAGCTGTATCCGCTTCCGAAATCGTCCATCCACACCGCGTAGCCAGCGTCGCGAAAACGCTCGATCACGCCTGTGAAGAACTCCGCGTCCTGCGTAAAAGCGGTCTCGGTAAATTCGATATGAAGCTTGTCTTTGGGGAACCCGGTTTCCTCGACAATACCGTCCACGAGAGCGAACACGTCGCAAAGCTGGTAGTCGAGTCGCGAGAAATTCAGCGATCGACTCATCACTTTTCCACCTTTGTCAATCAGTTCGCGCCCCGCTTCGCACACCTGGCGCGCCACGCACAGGTCAAGCTTGTGGATAAGATGGGCGTCTTCGAGAATGTCGATGAACTCGCCCGGAGGCAGCATGCCGAATTCGGGATCGTTCCAACGCGCAAGCGCCTCCATGCCGCAGACCTTGCCGGTGACCGCACGGATGATGGGTTGGTAATACACCTCGATCCACCCATTTTCGATGGCCAAGTCAAGATTGTCGACGATATACTGCCTGCGGCGAACCTCTCCCGCAAGCTTGTCGTCGAAACGGCGCCACACCTGGTCGAAACGGCCCTTGATGCTGTCGCACGCAAGACGTGCGTAGTCTTGAGCCATCGTTGTGCTGTATTCGCAGTCGGCCAGGGCGCAGATGCCTGCCTTGAATTCGACGCTCGAGTTGATCTTGAACAAGCGTATCTTGTCGTGAACCTCTTTGAGCTTCTCCTCCAGTCCGTCGGAGCTGGTCAGGACACCAAAGCGGTCAGAGTTCAAGCGTGCGACCAAGTCGCCGGGAAACACTTCGAGCAACGAGTCGGCCATGAATTGGAGAAGGTCGTCGCCAGAGCTGTACCCGAACTTAAGGTTGTACTCCTTGAACTTCTCGATGTCGCAGAACACGACGACCATGCGTTCGACAGCAGGGCCAGCAGCTTCCACTAGTTTTTCGGATTGGTCACGGAAGAACTGGGATCCGGGAAGACCGGTCAGAGTGTCAACGCGCAACGCATGCACCGGTTCGCCTGCAGACTCCAAAGCTTCTTTGACAGACTGGCTGTGAGAATCAAAACGGGACCGAGAGCGCCGGGAACGCTCGAGGGCCATCTTGGCGCGTTCCATGACCTCGGTGAAGTTCTCTCCGTCTCCAGGAAATGCGGCAAAACCGAATTCCACCTGCAACGATGCAGTGTGGTTTTCGAGCACCACATCCTCTTCGACCGAAGACCGAATCCTGCTTTGCAGGCTATTCATGACCTCGACGTCGTACACCCCGTTTATGACCAAGGCATACTGGTCGTCAGCCATTGCTATAGCGCAATCTCCACCGCGCACGCAACGCTGCACGCGTCGGGAAATGACATCGACCAGCCGAGGCGCCAAATCCTCTCCGAACTCCTCCATGTACTCGTGGAGGCCGGAAACGCCCATGTAGATAACACTGTAGGGCTTGCCACTTGCGAAAAGATTCTTCAGGATGGTCTTTTGATCCTCGATTGCGTTGTTCCGCCTAGCCATCAGGTTATACCCCTTGAGTAGTTTACACACGCGTTAGCTAACGCGTACCTTTCCGATCTGCGCGATTACGTGGTCTATCGTGGGGATAACGTTGGCTCGAATGTGAGACGTAACTGGTGCATCTAAGTATACCAAAGCACAGGACTTTCGTCTGCATTATTTGTTTTATCTCCTTATTATGGCTCATGCGCCGCGCCTGTTCGCCAAAGGAATCGACCCGATGCTTTGTGCACGACGCTGTTCCTTGTCCGCATACATAAGGTTGTCCAGGTACTCTTCGAATTCCTTGATGGTGGCAAACCTCTCCGGATCGTAGAAATCGTAGCCCTTGCTCAGCCCAAGCAAATAGGGATGGTCTCCTCTGTTGAACACGTCCTCTTCTGTCCTCATGCGGCCCACAACCTCTTCGAGCTCTTCGGTCGTCTCCACGTCGAGCAGGACGAAAAACTCGTCCCCGCCAAACCGCGCCACCACATCTCCTGTCCGCACGCAGCTTTTGAGCAATCGAGCGGTCTGGGCAAGAGCAACGTCGCCGACCGAATGGCCCAACGTGTCGTTGATGCGCTTGAAATCGTCCACATCCACCATGACGGCAGCAAAACGATGGCCCGCCTGGGCACGCCC
>JAFUCW010000174.1 GCA_017459485.1 Eggerthellaceae bacterium
AGCACATCGACCTGAGCGTCTGCCGCCTGCGCAATCGCGTCGTCGGAAAAGCGCGTTTCGAGGCGGTGCCGCGCGACAATGGCTTCTATGTCCATTCCCGGCGCGCCGTCCATCCCCAGAACCTCTTCCACCACGCCGGTCGCAGCCGTGTTGCGGGAAGGATACTCGACCATGCGTACGCGAACGATCGCCCCGTCGGGAACATCGGGGCTTTCGGAGCGCATCGTGAACACGTCGTAAGGGATGCGGCGGTCCTGGGGGATCACCACGCCGAACGGGTCGGCAACTTCGTATCTTCCCACCAGCGTTTCGTGCGCACGCTCGAGAATGCGCAGCACGCGAGCGGAAGGCCTGCCGGCACCGCTTGCGCGGTTCTCTTTCGGTCCATGTGCTTTGGGATTGGACGGCGCCACTTCGACCACGTCTCCATCGAAGGCGCCGGCCGTCTTGGATGCAGGCACGAAGAACTCTCCTTCGGCCGTGGAAACGAACCCGTATCCGTCGGACGACAGTTCCAAAATGCCGCTGGGACGCGCCTTGGGGGTACGGCGGGTATGCGCCTTGCGCCTGCCCATGGTGCCTACTGCGGCTGCTCGTTTTCCTGGGGTTGGTCCTGACCTTCTTCTTCGCCAGATTCGCCCTGTTCGGGAGCGACAGACGAATCGGAGCTTTCCGCCGATGCGGAAGGACGCCCGCCGATCAGGTCGAATGCCGTTTCGACGGCCATGTTCAGCTGAACGTCGTCGGCGGATTCGGCGTTGGCAGAAACCTGGATGTCGGGGTTGATTCCATTACTGTCTATCTCGTAGCCGTTCGGCGTCTTGTAGTAGGCGCTTGTGTAGCGCAGGGCGCCGCCGAACGAAAGCTCATGTATGGACTGGACCGTGCCCTTGCCCAAGGTGCGCTGCCCCACAATGGTAGCGCGTCCGTTGTCCTGGAGCGCTCCGGCAATGACCTCTGCGGTGCCTGCCGTCGACTGGTTTACCAGCACCACCAGGGGCTTGTCGGTAAGGGTGGTTGCGTTTGCCGTTCGCGTGGCAACACCATCCTTCGTCTGGATTTCAACGACTACGCCGCTTTTAACGAACTTCGACGCAATGTCTACGGACTGCGTCAGGAACCCACCAGGATTGTTGCGCAAATCCAAGATGAACGCGTCGGCGTCCTGCATGGTGCGAAGAGCCCTTTCCACCAAGCTGTCGGCATTCTGGGTGACCTGCGCTAGAGAAATATAGCCGATCGAGTTTTCGATCATGCGCGATTCGACGTTGACTTTGTTGAGCTCGGAGCATTGGAGCGTTACGGTGTACTCGTTTCCGCCGTCGGCTTCAAGCGAGGAAGGACGGCGCATGGTCATGACGACGGATTCGCCGTCTTCGCGCGAAACCGCCTTGACGACTTCTGCCTGAGTCCAGCCTTCGTTGTTGCCGCGGTCTCCGTCGATCGCAACGACGAAGTCCCCCACCTTGACGTCCTTCGCTTCGGCTTCGGACCCTTCGAACACATCGACCACGTAGGCGCGGTTCTGGTACTCTGCGAAAAGCACGCCCACGCCTGCAAACGATCCCGACACGTCCTTGAGGTAGGCAGCGTAGCGCTCGGGGTCGTAGTAGCGCAACGTGGGATCGTTGGCAACGTCGGCGAGCGTGGCAAGCACCTGCGTAGTCGCTTCTTCGAGTTCCAGCTCGTCGAAGCTCTGGTTCTCCAGGATGCCTTGCACCTCCGCCACTCGTGCGGCGAGCGAGTCGTAGGTCGAACCGGACACGGTCATCCCTGGGTTGGTGTTTTCCGCATTGCGCCCGGTGTCGAAGCCCAATCTTGTCAAAAGGTCGGTGTTTCCCCTGGCGACGAACCCGGCAGCAAAAAGCACGCATGCAATGAGCAGGCTGACCAGCACGCTGATCAGCCTTGCATTGTGCGCGCGCGTATGACGCGACTTCTCTTGAGAGCGGCGTGCCATGCAGCCCCGTCCTAGCGACTACACCTTCAGGTAGCGGCGCATGGCCAACGCAGAACCGAGCAAGCCGATGACCAGGCCGGCGACGACCAGGATACCGTAGATCATGAGGTAGTTGGTGCCGGAGACGTCGATGGGCAGCCACTGCAGCGTTGCCTGGACGCGCGGAATGGCGAACATGCGCAACAGCTGAAGGCAAACGATGGCGAGTGCGGCACCGATAATCGCATGCAGCACGCCTTCCATCAGAAACGGCCCGCGGATGAAGTTGTTCGACGCACCCACCAGTCGCATGATGGCGATCTCCTTGCGGCGCGCCAAGATGGACAGGCGGATGGTGTTGTTGATGAACACGAACGCGATGAAGATGAGCAAGGCGATGAGCGCTATGCCAATGTAGCGGATGTAGTTCGTCAACGCGAAGAGGCGCTCGACCGTCTTCTGACCGTACTTGAGCGAGTCTGCCGGGTCGGTCTGATTGTCGCAGATCTTGCGGAACGTTTCATTCTGCTCGATTGCGCCAGCGATGGTTTCGACCTCCTGGGCCTCTGAAAGCTCGATGTCGATTGAAGCTGGAAGCGGGTTCTGGCCGTCAAGCTGGTTGACGATCTCCGGGTTGCTGGTCATCGAGTTCTTGAACTTCTCGAGCGCTTCGTCCTTCGTGGTGAAGGACACGGTGGCGACGCCGTCGAGCCCGCGAATGTACTGCTGCAAAGCCTGGATGTCGGCCTCGGAGGCGTCGTCGGAAACGTACGCGGTAATGGAAACCTTGCTCTCCACCGACGCAAGCACGTTGGAGACAACCAACCCGCCAAGCAGGAAGATGCCGATGATCAAAAGCGAAAGGAAGATCGTGATGATCGAGCCGAGCGTGGTGGACAGGTTGCGCGCGAAGCCCTGGATGGACTGCTTGAAGAAATACGCAAGACTAGACATCGGAACCGTACACCCCCCTCTGCTGGTCGCGCTTCAGGTGGCCGCGCTCGAGCGCGATGACGCGACGGCGCATGTTGTCGACCATTTCGCGGTCGTGCGTGGCCACCAGCACCGTGGTGCCCGTGCGATTGATGCGCTCGAGCAGGTCCATGATGCCACGGGACGTCTGCGGGTCAAGGTTGCCGGTCGGCTCGTCGCAGATAAGCAGCGGCGGGCGGTTGTCGATGTCACGCGCGCTGGACACGCGCTGCTGCTCGCCGCCGGAGAGCTGGTCGGGGCGCTTGTTGAGCTTGTCCTGCAAGCCGACAAGGCGCAGCACCTCGGGCACCTGCGTCTTGATGACGTGGCGGCTCTTGCCGATTACCTCGAGGGCGAATGCGACGTTTTCGAACACCGTCTTGTTCGGCAGGAGCTTGAAGTCCTGGAACACGCAGCCGATGTTGCGGCGCAGGTACGGGACGCGCCAGTTGCGCATGGTGGAGAGGTCCTCGTCGGCAATGTAGATATGGCCTTCGGAGGGCTTGATCTCGCGGATGATCATGCGGATGAACGTGGACTTGCCGGAACCGGAATGCCCCACAAGAAAGACGAACTCTCCTGCGAACACCTGAACCGAAATGTCGTTGAGGGCAGGCTTGCTGGGCTGGGCGGGATAGACCTTGCTCACATGGTCGAACGTAATGACCGGCGTGCCCGATGGCGCGGAGACGGACTCGACGTCCAAATCTGGCAACTGCTCGCTGAGATCCGCTGCGACGACCGCCGCTCGGGTTGACTGCCCACCTGCAGCGCCCGCATGGCGGCCCGCTGGGCTTTTTGCATCTGTCACAGAGTACTCCGTTCAAACTAGGTTACTGAGACACTTTGCAAAAGTTTATCAGACGGGATATTATGCCGTTATCTTCTTCACATGTTCGACAATTGCATCAGAATTCAGCCCGAAATGCTCCATAAGCTCTTCAAAAGAGCCCGACTTGCCGAAACAATCGCGCATGGCGACGAACGAGCAGGGAGCAGGATGGTGCTCTGCAAGCGCTTCGGTTACCGCCGAGCACAGTCCCCCGATAACCGAGTGCTCTTCGCACACGACCGCGCGGCCCGTCTTGGCGATCGATCCCACGATGGTGTCCACGTCAAGCGGCTTGACGCAAAACGCGTCGACGACTTCAGCCGACACGCCCTCTTCCGCCAGCCTGTCGGCAGCGATGAGCGCCTCTCGGATCTCCACGCCGTTGGCAACGATGGTCACGTCGGTGCCTTCGCGCAGCACGTAGGCGCGCCCCACCTGAAGCTCCACGCCTGCGCCGTAGACCATCGGCACGTCCGCACGCCCCATGCGCACGTACACAGGGCCCGGCGTTTCAGCGGCAAGCCTGATCGCCGCCTTCGCTGCAGCGTAGTCGGCGGGAACAAGGACTGTCACGCCTGGGATCACGCGCATGAGCGCGACGTCTTCGAGCATCTGGTGGCTGCCCCCATCGGGCCCCACGGACACTCCCGCATGCGTGGGACAGATTTTCACGTCCAAGCCGGAGTAGGCTACCGTGTTGCGAATCTGGTCGTAGGCTCGTCCCGTTCCGAAGACAGCGAAGCTGCCCGTGAAGGCGACGTTTCCCGCCAGCGCAAGGCCGGCGGCGACGTCCATCATGTTTTGCTCTGCAATCCCCGCGTTAAAGAAGCGGTCGGGATACGCGGAGCCGAATTTGCCAAGGGTCGTCGAACCGGCCAGGTCGGCATCTACAGCGACAACGGGGACGCCTTCTTCGTGCAATTCGATGAGCGTCTCTCCTAAAGCGGCACGCGTGGCCTTCCTGGTCGCCTGCTCCTGTGGCGTTGCAAACCGAACCATTAGCAGCCTCCTTCCGCCCCAAGGTCCGCCATGGCAAAAGCGAACTCTTCGAGATTGGGGGCCTTGCCGTGCCAGGCGACCTTGTTTTCCATGAATCCGACGCCCTTGCCCTTCACCGTGTGGGCGATGACGGCATGGGGCTTGTCTCCCCCTGCGCTCTTGCAGGCGCCAAGCACGTCGACAAGGTCTGCCATGTCGTGGCCGTCCACTTCCTTCACCTGCCATCCGAATGCGGCGAACTTTTCCGCAAGCGTGCCCGTCTGCACGACGTCTGCGACGTTGCCGTCGATCTGCAGCTGGTTGCTGTCGACGATCGCAACCAGGCTCCCGCACTTCTTGTGCGCGGCGAACATGGCCGCCTCCCACACTTGGCCTTCTTCGCATTCCCCGTCTCCAAGCAGGGCAAACACGCGTTGGTCGCCGCCGGAGATGCGCAAGCCGCACGCAAGCCCGGCAGCAATGGAGAGCCCTTGGCCAAGAGATCCGGTGGACACCTCCACGCCGGGAAGCAACCTGCAGTCGGGATGGCCTTGCAGCCTGCTGCCCCATGTGCGCAGCGTCAGCAGCTCTGCGGTGGGGAAATAGCCCGCATGGGCAAGCGCGGCGTAGAGCGCGGGGGCGGCGTGGCCCTTCGCAAGGATGAACCGGTCGCGCTCCTTCCAGGTAGGGTTGTGCGGGTCGTGGTCAAGCACGCCGCCGAAATAGAGCGCGGCAAGGATGTCTGCACAGGAAAGGGAGCCACCCGGGTGCCCGCTTCCCGCTTCCGCGATCGACTTGACGATGTCGATGCGCATTTCGTTGGCCTTGGCTTGCAGCTCGTTCAAATCCATAGACAAGACTAGCCCCCTACTAGCTCGTGCGACGTTTTTGCTGCATTTTTGACTCGTAAAACCCGGTTTGTCCATTGTGCCACAAAAACAGGGCGGAAACCTGACAAGCGACAAGGTTTTTCCCAATGGCAGCAGGTAAGGCAGCGCAAGAGGCGCACCTGCACGCATCCATGCGTCTTTAGAGGCCGCCTAGGCCGCTTCCTCTGCCCGTTCTCGTTCGAGGACAAGCTGCATAGCGGCGATGGCGCACTCGATCTGGCCGTCGTCGGGCTCGCGCGTGGTCAGATACTGCATCTGCATGCCGGGCCACAAGACGACCTTCACGATCGGGTTGTCGGGATGGCTTCCCGCCCACTTGACCGTGATCTCGTAGGTGACGCCCGCGATCAGGGGCATGAGCAGGATGCGGATGGCAATGACCAGCAAAAGCTTCAGCGCGCCGTCGGGCACGCCCCAAACTTCGATGAGCGCGATGCTGGGAGTGATGACGTAGACGAGGATCGCGATGATCATGACCATGATCAGGAAAGCAGTGCCGCAACGCACGTGCAGACGCGGGAAGCTGCGCGCGTTTTCGGGAGTGAGCGGCAGCCCGTGCTCGTAGCAATGGATGGTCTTGTGCTCTGCGCCATGGTAGCCGAACATGCGCTGGATGTCCTTCATGCGCCCGATGAGCCATATGTAGAAGACGAACACCGCCACGCGCAACAGCCCGTCGACGACGTTCCAGGCAAGCGTTGCCTTGTCGTACTCGCCCACCAGCAGGTTCGTGACCACGGCGGGCACCACGATGAACAGCGCAATGCCGAGCGTCAACCCGAGCACCATCGAAAAGACCATTTCCTTGTGGCCGAACTCGGCGCCGTCTTCGGCGTCTTGGTCTTGCCCTTCCCCTTCTTCGGCAAAGGCATGCAGCGCCGCTATCTCGAGCGCCTTGTAGCCAAGCATGAGCGACTCGATGAACGCCGTGACGCCCCGAACGACGGGCGCGCGCAGCCAACCGTTCTTGGGAAGGCCGCTTTTCAGGTCGTGCTCTTCGGTGTAGATGTGCTGGTCGGGCTCGCGCACGGCAACCGCCCAGTTGTACTTGCCGCGCATCATGATGCCTTCGATAAGCGCCTGGCCGCCTACGTGGGTCTTCAGTGCGCCGTCTTCGGAAAATGCGCGTTTAAGGTCGCTGTTTTGCTTCTGAAACATACTGCTATGGTAGCCACCTATGGCCGTGCGGCTCGCACGGACGGCCACAAACACACGATTTCTGCTTGAATCGACGGGCGCATCTTCCCCATCTGGACCACAGGACGGATGGGCAGGCGAATCGGCCCAGCGGCAACCTAGGCCTTTTCGTAGAACACGGCGTGCAAGCCGACGGCATACGGTGCGGCAACGTTGCGGTACGTGCCCACGCCCACGCGCGCGTTGGCGTTGCGGTTGTAGGCGGCATTGGTCGACACGATCGAAGACGCATCCACCGCGCACACGAAAGGCCCCTGTTCGAGCTGGGCCATCACATTGCGTGCAGCGTCGATGGATTCGCAGCCGAACGTGATGGTCACGCCGCGCGCCACGATCCCTTCGGCGGAACGGTCAAGGTCGTCAAAAGTGAGCTTGTAGTCCACGGTAGATGCAAGCACGGTGTTGAGCTGGGCCATGAGCGCCGTCGTGTTGTCGAAATCGGGCAGCTGGACCGGCGCAACCCCGGCAGCCTTGCGTTCCGCAATGGCCGATTGCATCGAGTCCATGGACGCCAACCGGTTGTTCGCCACAATCGTCTGCGCCTGCGCTTCTGCGATGTCGGCGTCGATCGCCTGACGTTGAGCAGCCGCAGCCTGCCACACGAAAAGGTACCAAGCAAGCAGGACCAAGATGGCAGCCAGCACAAGCAGCAGCACCTTTTCACGCTTCGAGAACGTGTAGTTGAGCATGGGCTACTCACCCCCTTCGTTCGAATCGTCGGCAAGGGTAGCAACAAGCGTCGCGAACACGTGGCCGGACTCGTCGTCGTTGGCGTTCGTCACCGTCACGCTCTGGACGAGCTCTTCGGCGCGCAGGTCGTCGGCCAGCTTGCCCAGTTCGTCAAGAGTAAGGTCCTTCACGTTGACGGAAATCATCCCGTCGGACACGTTGATTGCCGTGACGGTCGCCTTGGGCTGCACGACGCGTGCGACCATGTCGGTCACCTCGGGCGCAGAAGCGCCGGTGATGCTGACGCCGGTGTAGGAGAGGTACTCGTCTTGCAGGGCTTCGTAGTCGGCAAGCCTTTTGTCGAGCGCGTCACGTTCCGCCTGGACCCCCACCAGCTCCGATTTCTTGACGTCGACCTGGCCGAACACGTCGATGATAGCGAACTTGACGAAGGCGGCCACGAGCAAAGCGAGCGCCAAGGCGGCCAATGCGTACTTCCAGGCCCCGGAACTCTTGCGCTCGCGCACCAGCAGGTTCATGGTGCGCTTGGTGGGAAGCGCCGCGGAGGCAGCGGGTGCGGCGCCGATTGGCTTGTGCAGATCGATTGCCATCTACATCGCCTCGCCTTCGAGCATGGCACCCACGGCAAGCGCCGAAATGGGGCCGTTGCCTTGACCGCTTGCCCCAGGAGGCAGCAGCGCGTCGATAGAGAATGCCGGAATGGAGACCGCCTCTGCAATATGGTTGGTCAAATGCGCAATCTGCGCACCGCCGCCCAAGAAGAACATCTGCTCGACGTTCTGGTCGGGCGTGTTGAAGTTGTAGAAGTTCACCACGCGGCTGACCTCAATGGCAAACCTGTCGTAGACCGCCTGGCACTGCGGGGAGTCCAGGGCTCCGTCGAAGTTGTTGTACTTGTAGCTGCTTGCGGTGTAGGGGTCGATGCCGTAGGTCTCGGCGATGACGTTGTCTATTTCGTCGCAGCCGAAGTCAATCGTTTTCGACGCCTCGTAGTGGGAACCGGAGAAAAGCGAGACGGCGACGTCGGAATGACCGATGTCGACGAACACGATGTTGCGTCCGTCTTCGGAAGGATTGCGCTCGATGTAGGAGCGCAAAAGACGCATGTAGCCCATCGGCGCAGGAATGACGGCGTGTAGCCTGAATCCGGCGCGGCGCAGGATCTGGTCGTAGGAAGAAACCAGCCGCTTGGGACACGCCGCCGCG
>JAFUCW010000015.1 GCA_017459485.1 Eggerthellaceae bacterium
CTCTGTGGGTTCATCGGACGGCACGGGCGGTGCGGACGTGTCCTCATCCGAAGATGCAGAGTCGCAGGCAGCTTCCAGCTCGCAGGAGCCTTCTTCCGAAAAAGGGCAGCCTGAAGCCTCTTCAACGCCGCCTTCCATCGACATCGCGAATGTGGATACCTTGCATGCCGTAAACATCTTCTTGAGCAACTTCTCGGAAAAGGGATCGCTCATGAACGGCTACACCTACGAAGGAGCGTCCAACCAGTTGGTGGGCGATTTTTCCGCGTCCCACACCCATATCAACAATCCCTATAACATCAGCTATGGGCCAGCGTATCCTACGGTAATCAGCTACGAGACTCCTGATGAGATTTTTTTGAGGTACCCGAGGGTCTTTCTGAAGCGGGACTTGCCAAGAGAAGAGGACGGTATGCGGTTCGAGGGCACGGATTATGGCTCTTTCGAAGGGCATGTCGACCTCCATTCCAACCGAGTGCCTACGGAGCCTTTGGGCATCGCCTACGCCACCAGCTCGGAAGATGCGGGCGAAGGGCGCAGTCGCATCACGTTTGACGTCTACTACGGGGGGACTTCCTACGACGTGGAGGACATGTCGTATTACAATTGCACGCTTGAAGAGCTCAAGAGCCGCTTGGGGGTTTCGCAGCCCATTGCTACGGGCGTCGCCGTGGTCGAGCCCTATGAGGATGGCACAATCGCGCCTTTCCTCCTCTGGTCCTACGAATCGACCCGCTGAGTTCGGGTAGGTATTGTCGAGGAGCGCATGCGCACGTTGCACAGGGTCCTCCTCGGGCGGACGCAACCACAATCTGGCCGACACAGGCGGGTGGTGCATTGTTGCCTACGGCTAGAGCGCAATGGCGATGCACGACGTGACATGGCTGTTCGTGGTCGCATCAGCCCCGCACCGTATCATTTGCGAAGAAGGAAACAGGCCTTCCTGGCTGCCGAATTGCCCGGTTGCCGAAGTGTCCTGCTCCTGCGTGTTCGTTTCTGCCTGTCGCATTGTGGCGCTTGCGTGCCGTGCAAGGAATGCCTAGCTTGTGCGAGCTTCAATTTGCTAGAATCTGCTTGCAACACGCGGTCACTGCGTATGAACGTGGCATACGAACAGACGGGGAACCCCTGAAATGAACATCGTGCTTTTAGGCGCCCCAGGCGCAGGCAAGGGAACTCAGGCAGCCAAGTTGGTGGAATCGCGCGGTCTGGCGCACATCTCCACGGGAGACATTTTGCGCGAGGCTGTGAAGAACCAGACGGAGCTCGGCGTAAAGGCCAAGGGCTACATGGACGCAGGCGAACTGGTGCCCGACGACCTAATCGTCGACTTGATGAAGGAACGTATGGAGCAGCCCGACACTTCGGAAGGCGTGATCCTGGATGGCTTTCCGCGCACGACCACGCAGGCGGTAGCTTTGGACAGCATGCTTTCCGAGCTCGAGCGCCCGCTTAACGCCGCCTTGCTCATCGACGTGGACGCAGAAGTCATCGTTGCCCGCTTGACCAGCCGTCGCATGTGCCGTGCATGCGGCCACATCTGTAGCGTCTCCGACGGGCAGACCTGCCCCAAGTGCGCGGGAGAGATGTACCAGCGCGACGACGACAACGAGGAGACGGTGCGCAACCGCCTCGACGTCTTTGACAAGTCGACGGCGCCGCTCATTGACTACTACCAGGGCCAGGACTTGCTTGTCAGGATTGACGGCGACCGTGATCCGGGCGTGGTCTTCGCCGACGTTGAGGCAGCGCTCGGCTTTTAATAGCACGTGCCGCTATTCGTTCTCTTTTAACGTCCCTGCCGCATGCGGGGACGTTTTCTCATATATAATCGCATTGTGCGAATGGGGCTGGAGGTAACCTCGGACGCATTTTCATATGGCCGCGACCCTTGTGGGGGGAGCACGCAAACAGCGAAGGGAGAATTACATGGCCAGAAAATTCCAATCAATGGACGGCAACACCGCGGCGGCGCACGTGTCCTATGCGTTTACCGAGGTAGCGGGCATCTACCCGATCACGCCGTCGAGCCCGATGGCTGACGTGGTCGACCAATGGTCTGCACAGGGCCGCAAGAACATCTTCGGCACTACCGTCAAGGTATGCGAGATGCAATCCGAAGGCGGCGCTGCGGGTGCGGTGCACGGCTCGCTTGCCGCTGGCGCCATGACAAGCACCTATACGGCCTCTCAGGGTCTGCTGCTTATGAGTCCCAACATGTACAAGCTCGCTGCAGAGATGCGTCCCACGGTGTTTCATGTGTCGGCGCGCACCGTTGCAACCCAGGCGCTTTCCATCTTCGGCGACCATTCTGACGTCATGGCTTGCAGTCAGACCGGTTTTGCCATGTTGGCAGAGACCAACGTCCAAGAGGTCATGGACCTCTCCGCGGTTGCTCA
>JAFUCW010000175.1 GCA_017459485.1 Eggerthellaceae bacterium
TATTGTTCCCGACGCGCTGGGGGTTATTGCTCGCTCACGTTGGATGGCGGCAATATCGGAAGAAACATGACTGGGTCGCGAAGGTCTCTATAAATCGTTGGCGAAGGGCGGCAATCCCTATTTCTCTACAGTCGCAAAAGTGCTTGATTGCATGGGCTTAAGCCTCCGTGTTGCCGCAAAGGAACATGCTGTTTCAACCGTTTAGCCACTTTGTTTTTTTGCGGGTGCTAAGATTGTAGACAAAGGCTAGGAGGCTGCTATGGATTTAGTTGAAGCAATTGAGCAGCGCATTTCCTGTAGGGCGTTCGATATGCGTCCTGTTGAAGAGGAGAAGCTTGCTGCGCTCAAGGCAGAAGTGGAGCGCATTAATGAAGTGGGCGGTCTGAATTTTCAGCTGTATGGTCCGCGCGAAGACGGTAGCGCTCTTGATATGTCGCCGGGGATGTTTGCAGGCAACCCACCCTGCTATGTGGCGCTTGTTGGGAAAACAGGCGCGGAAGCTGAAGAAAAGCTGGGCTACTATGGCGAGCAGCTGGTGTTGGTGGCTACGCAGCTGGGTCTGGGAACTTGTTGGGTTGCCAGTACATACGATACAGACACAGTGCGTGCAGACGTGGGTGAAGGCGAAAAGCTATGGTGCGTGCTGCCCGTTGGTTATGCTCCTGCGAAGATGCCCCTGAAGCAGCGGACCCTTCGTGCGGGTTTGCGCAGGCGCGACAAGAAGATGGATGCTATCTGGCACGGCGCCATACCTTTCGCCCAGGTACCCGAATGGGTGCAGGCTGGCGTGATTGCTGCGCAGAAAGGCCCCTCTGCTGTGAATTCGCAGCCATACGTGTTTTCGCAAGAAAGTGCAGACGCGCCCGTGCGTGCTGAAGCGGTTCCCGCAAGAACCACACTCGAAAACGTGGACCTGGGGATTGCCAAGTGCCACTTCCAGGTGGCGGCAGAAGCATGCGGCAAGCCTGGCCATTGGGAGTGGGACAGCGGCGGCGCTTACGTCCTGGACTAGGACAGGGGACACTAAGACAAGTCGATCGAGTGACAAACCAGGAAGCTCCAATTCGTAGGTGCCGAAGACCCGCTGTACCACAATCTGGAGCCACTGGGCTAATCGAAACCAACACAGCAAGGAAGGAGGTCACCTGTCGCGTTGATAGGCGACCTTCCGCGTTATCTAGTGGCCAACCTGAGTTGGCGGACCAACATGGGGCTCGAGTGGCCAGAGAGAAGCAGCGTGTCATCGGGCAGGGCGAGGAGCTTGGAGCGAATGCTCCCATGCAGCCTTGCCGCATCGCCCGTGGGAAACACGGTGAGTCCGGGTTCTCCCTCGTAGACGGTGTCGCCGACAAGCGAGAATCCATCCTCTTCGCAGTAGAACGCGCACGAGTCGTCGGTGTGGCCTGGAACGTGTAGCACGTTGAGTGCGAGATTGCCTTCGGAGAGCGAGATGCGGTCGCCATCGGTGAATTTCATCGTATCGGCTACGGTGACGTTGCGGCCGTGCTCGGCGGAAAGGTTCATTCGGGCGTCGAGCAGGTAGCGGTCGGCTAGCTCGTGCGCCATGATAGGAATCCCCAGCACGCCGCGTAAGGCGCTAGCCGCACCTATGTGGTCGAAGTGTCCGTGCGTGAGCAGGATCGCTTCGATATCCCATCCGTTCTCGCTAATAGCCTGCA
>JAFUCW010000176.1 GCA_017459485.1 Eggerthellaceae bacterium
ATGCCATCTACCGACACCGAACCACTGCGCGCGGGATCGGCTCCGTTAAGAGCATTCAGTAGCGTGGACTTCCCAGATCCCGACCCGCCGACAATGGCAACAAAGTCCCCGCGCTTGATATGAAGTGACGCGTGGTCGGTGGTCACCTTTTCCCCATTGGGGGTCCTGCGAACTTGAACTAAATCGTTGGCAACAACGTCGGCCCCCACCCTATCCGAACAATACAGCAGCGAAGATCCCGTGAACACCGCCGTCATCAGCGCAAAGGAGATGAGGTCGCCGGGGGCAAGCTGGTGCGGGGCATGCACGGGCGTGCCCATTACATACGTGCCGTTGTAGCTTCCAAGGTCCCTGATGGAATAGGCGCCCGATTGGCTGTATTCGATGCAGGCGTGTCGGCCCGACACCGTTGGCGCATTAAGCTGCAGCGTGTTATCCGAGTTGCGCCCTATGGTCGTTGGAAAATCCTTTGAAAGCAGGGCGTTATTCCAGATCGTATCTTTGTGGCCCAAAGCCACTATCGCGCAGTCTTGGGGCGAGTCCAGTCGCCCAATAGAAACGATGTCGCCAGGCGACAATACCGCCTGAGTGCATTTTTCTCCTCGATAACGCATCCCGTTGGTCGAATTATTGTCATAGATATGCCACCCGTCGGGCATGAGTTGCAAAACAGCCTGCTGCCTTGAGATGATGCGACCAGGAGACGGCACGACTATGTCGTTATCCTCCGACCGTCCAATAGTTATGGCATCTTTCCCAAAACTGGACAAGTCGAATTCGACAAGCCGCTGCCCACCCTCGAACACGGTGAGCACGACGTCGCGCATTGCCGCCTTCTCGGTCCCTTTTCCGTAGTTTCCCTTCATGCCAATCCTTTTCGTATCGCCGCCTAAGCGAAGCAATCATGCCGTCAGCAAGCTATTATCTCTAATAGTAGCAACTATACTAGCCGCAGATTCAAATGCCGCCCATACGTAGCCTACGAAAGCGAAGAGTAGTATCTGCCTATAGACGCAAAGAACGATATGGTAAGCAACATAAGGACTATTCAATAACCACAGTGCAATCGGACATATCTGTTTTGCAGCGCCCTGGGCTCAACGATGATGCGCCGATTTCAAAGCGTCCCGGCACGAAGCGGTCAAGGGAATTCATGCTGGTGTCGTTGTGGCGGCGCCCGGAACCGAATCAAGCCCCATTATCCTCCGATGCACAAACTACAGAACAATCCTTACTACCGCATTGTGCAGCTTTGTGCTGCCTGGGCTTTGCCCTCTTGTGCAAAACATGCGCCCGATTCTCACGGCAGCTAGCAGAAGAGCAACCGCCTTCATGCGCTGTTTGCGAATCTTCACGTGGACGAGCTGCACAGTGTGATAACTGTTGGGGGTGCCCTTCTTCATGGTGCGCACATGCCGGAATAGGTCGCCAGATCGCTTTGCGTAGGAAGTGCGAAGTGCGTTACTTATCGTCTCCCTCATTGGCATTAAGGGCGAGCTCACAACAGTTATTCAACGGGGGAAGGTCGTTAGTTATAGTGTCCCAAACCCAATCAGAGTCCAATGCATTGTATTTATGCACCACCACGTTTCTCAAGCCCACTACAGAACGCCAGGGTATTTCATCATGTGTTTGAGTGAACCCCTCGCTCAAACGATTCGCCAGCTCGCCGATTTGCAACAAAGGAAACAGGAGCATTTCGCGCAGCGCGGCATCGGCAGTGAAAACATCCTTGTCGATATCGAAACGCTCAAGTCGATTAGCGATTGACTGACAATGCTCAACAATCGCTTCTAGAATCGTCTGATCCCGTACACTAAGCTCGCGCATAAAGAGTTAGCTCCTCGCTCAGTACTTGATCCCTAAAAGAGCCTGTTAGGGCACGGCGCGACACAACGTCTACGCTGCAACTGAGGGTGTCTTCCAGTTCATTTTCGAACGAAATGGCATCTAGAAGGGTGAACCCGCTGTCAGTATCGATAAGCACATCAACGTCGCTTGAATCGGTCTGCTCGTCTCTTGCATAGGACCCAAAGAGCGAGGCGCGGACAATCTTGTACCGTGGTGCAATCCGGCACACCGACTCCTGTATTGTTTTCCGATTTGTCATGGCCTCCCTTTCTTGCAAACATTCTACCAAAGCCATATTGTTCGCCATAGCTGGAACGCCGGTAGCATGCCGATTGCCTATCTGCCAGCACTCCATAGTTCCGCAGCATAAGTTTTAGATTTCTTCCGGAAGCCCCAGCTCAGGGGCTTTTACTATGTCAACTTCTAAGAGTATTTTACGTGCGGTATCGTATGGTATGTGGTACAATATGGGGTGGTTAGAGGATGGGCGGA
>JAFUCW010000177.1 GCA_017459485.1 Eggerthellaceae bacterium
AAATCGCCATCCCTTGTCCCGGTATCAGAGCTGGCAGAGGTGCTGCCGACCTTGAACCGCATATCATCCTGGATCGAGTCAGTGTTTGCATTCCTCTCCGGGGAAGCAATCAACCACGGCATGGCGGTCCCGGGCTACAAGGTAGTAGAGGGAAGGAGCAGGAGGATCTTTTCCGACACGAAGGCCGTCATCGATGCCGCTGTGGTCGGCGACGTTGACACAGTGTTGAACAATGGTTCGGTGCTCGAAGGCATTACGCCGCACGATGGCACCACCAACGAAGCCTCCTACAAGATTACGACTAAGAACGGATACGAGTACGACAAGACCACCAACACGGTTACCGTCATGCCCGATACAACGTGGGTGGAAGTGGGCAAGGAATGGATGGTTCGCGACAAGCCCGCAGATTCGTGGCCCGAGGGCGCAGAAGTGGTCGTTGCCCTTACGCGCAATGGTGAAGTGGTCGAGGGCAAGACGGTCACGTTGACCGCCGACAGCCCCACGGGTGCGTTCATGGACCTGCCGCGTTTGATTGGCGTGACCTACGGCGTTCAGGAAGTGTCTTGCTCTGATCCGCACTACGTGCTTGGCAAGGCGCAGGAGACCGAAGAGGGCAGTGGCATATTCGTGATCACGAACACCTTTGCGCCCGATCAGCCCGAGGTAGAGAAGTACGTTAACAACGACGTCCACGCGGATCTGGTCGAATTCGACCGCGTGTTCAAGTACGACATTCTGGCCTACGTGACCGAGGACGCCAAGACTATGGCGATCCGCGACCAGCTTGTGCCTTCGCTCGAATTCGCCGACGGCACGTTGGGTGCTGGCGTTGCCGCCGTGGCCAGCGATGATCCTGCCAAGGTCGTCACTGCCGTGGTGGTCAAAGACGCCAACGACCACAAGGTCGGCGGCACGGTCGCGCAGCCTGGCACGGACGTGTCCGCCTCTGCCGCCGTTGCCATTAAAGACAACACGCTTGACGTGGTCTTCGACGACGCCAAAGCCGCTGGCATCCAGGGCAAGTGGGTCCAGGTGACCTTCTGGGCCAAGTACACCGATGCCATTATCAAAGCAGCCGAAATCGGCGACGTGAAGAAGGTCGTTGACAACGGTGCGGTCCTGGATGGCGCTGCCGAACATGAAGGCACGTTCAACGGGGCCACCTACCACATTGTGGCTGAAAACGACTTCGACTACGGCGTGACCCCCACCAACGAAGTGACGGTAGTACCTGAAACGGTGACCATCCCCGTCAAGAAGGTGTGGAAGGACTACGACGGTGCGGACCTGGCCTGGCCTTCCGGTGTGGAGTCCATCAAGGTGAACGTGCTCGGCAAGGACAACGCGGTGGCTGACACCATCACGCTGACTGCCGCCAAGCCCGAAGGCAAGTCCAAGGTGCTGCCGAAGCTGATCGGCGTCGAGTACAAGCTTGAAGAGGCCACCCAGATCGAAGGCTTCGAAACCACGTTCGATGGCAACACCATCATCAACGTCAAGAAAGACGACCGGGTCGACTACTCCATCACCAAGAAATGGGTGGGCGCCAAGACCAGCGAGCTGCCCACGCCCGAGCAGTTCAAAGGCTTCTTGATCCTGAAGGACGGCGACAAGGACGTTACCAAGGACTTCGCCGCCAACCTTGAAGTGGTCGACAATGGCGATTTCACCTACACGGCAACGTGGAGCAAGCTGCCTGCCGGCGGCATCTACAGCGCCGAGGAAAGCGCGATTCAGGGCTACACGACCACGGTGGAAGACAGCACTATCATCAACACCAAGACGCGCGAAGAGAAGCCGGAGATCGAAAAGTACATCAACCAAGACGTGCACCAGCTGATCAGCCTGGACGACACCTTCACCTACGACATTATCGCGTGGGTGACCAAGGACGCCGACGTGGTGGTCATCGAAGACGAACTGGATAGCGTGCTGGCATTCGCCGGCGCTGCCAGCGACGTGGTCGTGACCGACCTGGGCGAACGCGACAACCACAACACCAACGGCGACTTCACGGGCAAGAACGAAAACGCCACCGTTGCCGCCGAGGGCAAGACGGTCAATGCCGACGTGGCTATCGTTGGCAAGAGGTTGACCGCAGCCATCGCCGACGCCACGCCGCATCGCGGGCACTGGGTGCGCGTGTCCTTCCAGGCCAAGGTGGCCGAGGGCAAGACCTTGGCAGACGTGCAGAAGGCCTACAAGGAAATCAAAGCCAACGCCGAAGAGAAGCGCGACCCTGCGAATGTGGGCAACGCGCCCGTCCTGTCCACCAAGGACCATGAAGGTGTGCCCAACAACGCCAAGTACAGCATCTACCTGAAGCACGCCAAGCTGGACGAAAGCGGCAAGCCCGTGCGTGACGAAAGCGGAAACGAGATTACCGAGCTTGACGAAAAGCCCACCTACGGCGACGAGTCCAACACCGTGACCGTGCGTCCGGTTGAAGAGTTCGAGGTGCTCATCTCCAAGACCGACCTGGGCGGCACCGAAGTTGAGGGCGCTCGGATTAAGGTGACCGATGCAGACGGCAACGTGATCGACGAATGGACCAGCGCTGCCGATGCGCACAAGTTCAACCTGAAGCCCGGCCGCTACACCATGGTCGAGGTTGTGGCGCCCGAAGGCTTCCAGCAGGTGACCACCGAAATGGTGTTCGAAGTGGACGACCGTGGCAACGTCACGCTGATCACGACCGAAGTTGACGGCGAAGGTGCACTTACGGTTGAGGGCAACCACATAAACCTGGCCGACGCGCCCGAAAAGGTCAAGACGTTCCCGATCAAGATAACCAAGGCCGACATCGCTTCCGGCAACGAGCTGCCCGGTGCCCACATTCAGATTCTGGACAAGGATGGCAACATAGTTGCCGAGTGGGACAGCACCGACACCGCCCACGAGCTGCAGCTCGAGGCGGGCGACTACACTATGGTCGAAGTGAACGCGCCCGAAGGCTACAAGGCTGTCGAGACGCGCATCCAGTTCTCGGTGAACGCCGACGGCAGCGTAACGGTGAAGAACGCCGAAGAAGTGGTGGACGGCAAGATCGAGGTCAAGGACGTCAACCATCTGGTCCTGTCCGACATGGCCGAAACCACGCTGAGCGCTGAAGCTTCCGTGGTGACCAAGGTCTGGAACGACGGCGGCAACGCCAAGGACCGCAAGCCGGTTACCTTCCAGCTGTACTACCTGGTTGAGGGCGGTACCTGGACGGCTATGCCGGGCGAGCAATACACCGTAACCATCAATGAGCCCGATGCCAATGGCGTATGGTCCACCTCGTTCGGCGATCTGCCTGCACGCGTGGACGGCAAGGACGTCCAGTACAAGGCCGTCGAAGCCAACCAGACGGACTTCGTCGGCCTGTACGACATGGGCGAAGGCGACGAAGAAATCGTCATCGTAGGCACCGGCAACGACAACCACGGAATGTCCGCTACCAACAACCCGGTGTTTACGGGCAACTACGAGGTGCTCATCTCCAAGCGCGTCCTGAACACCACCACCGAACTGGAAGGCGCTACGCTCCAGGTGCTCGATGCGAGCGGCCAGCTGGTTGAAGGCGGCGAGTGGGTGACCGATGGCAAGCAGAAGGCATTCCAGCTGCCGGTGGGCCTCTACACGCTGCACGAGAAGGCCGCGCCCAAGGGCTACAAGCTTGCCGCCGATGTGCAGTTCCGCATCAACGCGAATGGCACGCTGGAAGTGTGCGAGGACGCGCAGAACGACAAGTGGGCCAACGTCGAAACTGGCAATCCTGTTGTCATGTACGACGCTCCGGAGGAGAGCGAGAATCCCAACCCCGTTCCCAACAACCAGAACCCCAACACCGAAAAGAAGGCGGGTGCAAGTGCGGTGCCGCGCCAAGCTGCCGCAGCTTCGACCACGCCGCGTGCTACGACGACGTCGTCCACCCTGGCCAAGACCTCCGACGACCTTGGCATGGTTGCGCTGGCACTTGGTGCCGTGACTGCCTTGGCACTTGCCGCAGGCGCCTACAGCATGCGTCGCCGTCGCAGCGATGTCTAACATGGTCCGAGGGGCATGACCCTTCCGCGCCCATGACCAACCGGGGGCCGCACATCGCGGCCCCCGTGCTTTGCCCAGCTTTCGGCACGCTGCCCATGGGGTTTGCAGAAAAAAGGGGGGTTCGTGGTCGTTTCCCCTCATACGTGTACGACTTTTCGCGGGAAGCCCGAAGAAAACCCCAGGTCAGTTCCTTCCGGCATTCGCGAAGTGGCGGAAAATCCGTACACATATGGGGGGAAACGACCACGAGGACGGCATTTCGCTACAAAAGAGGTGAATTGCGAACGGGAGGCACCAGAGGAACGTGAGCCATGCCACCGTGCGGTGCACGGCGCCCAACAAACATCGGGCAGCAGGAACACCGCCACAACGGCTGTCCATTTTGCACCATTCGTCGCTTTAGCGTACTAGAGCGCTTCCTAGCTGGTACAATGCTGTTTCCGTTAACGAAAGTGTTTCATTTGGGGTCGTGTTCCATTTGGGATCGTAGTGGAAGCGGAACACGGCTACCATAGGGGAAAGAGCGATCCTGTGGTGTTCCATTTCCACTACGACCCCAAATGGAACACAGGGACACCAGATGGGACAAGCGCCGTAAGGGCCGTGCAGCAGGCCTGCACGCGAACAGGCCAACCAGCACACGACTCCGGCGTGCTGCAAGCGAAAGGAGCGCCCATGTCGCTTCCCGCATCCGACATTACGAAACAGGCCGACCATTTGACCACCATGGAATTGGGCGCGGTGCTGCCCGCCAGCGCCGAAGTGCGCGGTGACCACCTGTTCATTGGCGGCGTGGACATGGTCGATCTGGCGCGCGAGCAGGGCACAGCCCTCTACGTCTACGACGAGCAGGACATTCGCAGCCGCCTGCGCACCTACCGCGAAGCATTCGAGACTCGCCACCAGAACAGCGAGGTCATCTACGCTTCCAAGGCGTTCATCAACAAGGAAATGTGCCGCCTGGTCGCGCAGGAGGGCGCAAGCTTGGATGTGTCTGGCGGCGGCGAGCTTGCTATTGCGCTGGCGGCGGGTTTCCCGGCAGAGCGCATCTACGTGCATGGCAACAACAAGACGCCGCAGGAGCTGGAAGAGGCAATCGCTGCCGGCGTGGGGCGCATCGTGCTGGACAGCCGCATCGAACTGGCCCGCGTCTCCGAAATTGCCCAGCGGCTGGGGCGCACCCAGAACGTCTACATGCGCATCACTCCCGGTGTGGAAGCGGACACGCACGAGTACATCAAGACCGGCTGCGAAGATTCCAAGTTCGGCTTCACCATGCGCGAGGACTTCGCGTTCAACTGCGTGGAAGACGTGCTGGCGGCGCCCGGTGTGAACCTGGTGGGGCTGCATTGCCACATTGGATCGCAGATATTCGCCTTGCATTCGTTCGCCGAGGCCATCGACGTCATGGTCAATTTGATGGCGCGCATCAAGGAGCGCTACGGCTTGGAGCTTGCCGACTTGGACATTGGCGGGGGCGTGGGCATTGCCTATGCGGTGGACGACCAGCCTGCCACCATCGACCAGTTCGCGCAGGTGACAACCGATGCGCTTTTGGGAAGCTGCAAGGCACATGGCGTGAAACCGCCGCACCTGCTTACGGAACCCGGCCGGTCTGTGGTGGCAACGGCCGGCGTGACGCTCTACACAGTGGGCATCCTGAAGACCCTGCCGGGCATCCGCAAGTACGTGGCGGTCGACGGCGGCATGTCCGACAACATCCGCACGGCGCTCTATCACGCCAACTACGAAGCGGTGGTGGCCAACAAGGCGGACCAGCCGCGTACAGAGATCGTTACGTTGGCGGGCAAGCATTGCGAAAGCGGCGACGCGGTGGTGCTCGACGGCAACTTGCAGCACCCGGACCTGGGAGACGTGGTGTGCGTGTTCGGCACGGGCGCGTACTGTCGGTCCATGTCGAGCAACTACAACGGCCAACCGCGTCCTGCTGTGGTGTTCGTGAAGGACGGTGCAGCTCGTGTGGTCACCCGTCGCGAAACGTATAATGACCTCATGGTTTGCGACGAATGACGCTGCTTGCCTTCCTTGGAGCGGGGTTGGTCACTGTTCCAGGCGGAACGGGGCTGGGCCTTGGTTCCAAGTGAGTCCAGACAGGACGCCAAACGACATATCCGGACAGTAGTCATAAAGGAGAAGGAGACGACAATGACAGTGAAGATCGGCCTGGTTGGCACCGGCACCGTGGGCGGTGGGTGCATCGAACTGCTCAAGAAGCACACGGCGGACTACAAGAGCCGCTACGGGTTGGACCTGCAGCTTGCACGCGTGTGCTCCAAGGAGCCCGCGCAAGCCGAAGAGCACAGCGTTGCCGACATCTTCACCGAAGAGTACACCGACATCGTGAACGACCCTGAAATCGATATCGTCATCGAATTGGTGGGCGGCACGACCATCGCCAAAAAAATAGTCTGCGAGGCGCTGGAAGCCGGCAAGCACGTGGTCACTGCCAACAAGGCGCTGCTGGCCACCTATGGCGAAGAGATCGAAGCGCTGGCCGCCAAGAACGGCTGCAAGCTGTACTACGAAGCGTCTGTGGGCGGCGGCATTCCGATTATCGGACCGCTGAAGCATTCGCTCAACGCAAGCGAGATCACCAGCATTTTGGGCATCGTGAACGGCACGACCAACTACATGCTCACACGCATGGCATCCGACGGCATGGACTACGACGACGTGCTGGCCGAAGCGCAGGCGAAGGGCTATGCGGAAGCGGACCCCACTGCCGACGTCGACGGCCTGGACGCCGCTGCGAAGATCGCCATCATGGCATCCATCGCGTTCAACACGCGCGTGACCATCGACCAGGTGGCGTGCGAGGGCATTCGCAGCATCACGCCGGCGGATTTGGCCGCGGCAAAGGACATGGGCTATTGCGTGAAGCTGCTTGCAGTAGCCAACCGCACGGATGCGGGCATCGAAGTGCGCGTGCACCCGGCCATGGTGCCGGTCGACCATCCACTGGCAACGGTGGACGGGGTCTTCAACGCCATCTACGTGGTGGGCGACTTCATCGGCCCGACCATGTACTTCGGGCAGGGAGCGGGATCCGACCCCACGGCAAGCGCGGTCATCGGCGACGTGCTGGAGCTGGTGGGGCACATCCAGGCGGGCACGGGCGCTCTTCCCGGCAACACCTACACCGACAACCTGCCGCTCGTGTCCACCGACGACCTGGTTACGCGCGCCTACATCCGTTTCCAGGTAGTGGAGCGCCCTGGCGTGCTGGCGGCCATGAGCGCTGTGTTCGCCAAGCACGAGGTAAGCGTACATTCCGTCATCCAGCGCGGCGTGGGGACCGAAGAGGCCGACACGGTGGAGCTGGTCTACGTGACGCACTCCGCCCGCGAAGCCGACCTGCGCGCCACGCTCGACGACATTGCCAAGCTCGAAAACGTCCTGGTAGGCCCCGAGCCCACCCTCATCCGCGTAATTAAATAGGTTGCTCAAGATCGACATCATAGCGGTGGGGAAGCTGAAAGAGGCCTTTTGGCGCGACGCGTGCGCAGAGTACCTGAAGCGCCTGGGCGGCTACGCGAAAGTCAGAGTAGTCGAGCTTCCCGATTCCAACCCCTGCAGCGAAGCGGCGGCCATCTTGGCACAACTGGAAGGGCTTCCTGCCAGCGCCGAGGTGGTGCTGCTCGACATTGGCGGCACCGAAACGTCCAGCGAAGCACTTGCGCAGCGCATGGACAAGTGGACCGTGGGCGGTGTTTCGCACATCGCCTTCGTCATCGGCGGCAGCGAAGGCGTCATTTCCACGGTGCGCGACCGCGCCACCTTCCGCCTGAGCTTCGGTCCCCTCACGCTGCCTCACAACCTGGCGCGCGTTGTGCTGCTCGAGCAGATATACCGCGCATTCAAGATTTCGCGCGGCGAGCCCTACCACAAATAGGTGCAATGATAAAAATGTACCTGGTTCGTTTTTATCATTATCATTGCACGTGCGCCTGTCCCATTTGGGGTCGTAGTGAAAATGGAGCACCGCGAACAGGGTGACTGGACATGCCACACCTTGTTCCATTTTCACTACGACCCCAAATGGGACAGAGGAACACAGGCTCG
>JAFUCW010000178.1 GCA_017459485.1 Eggerthellaceae bacterium
AGTTGAAGAAGCAGGCGCAGATGGTGCGCGAGGGCAAGATGACCATGGAGCAGGTGGAGCGCTCGTACCAATCTTGGCGCGGCGGCATGAAGCGGCTGGATGTGCACAAGACCGTCCTTTCAATGGATGCCCTTTATAAATCACTGTTCGAAAACCTCGCGGGGGGGGGGTCGCTCACGGAAATAGCCCTGGTGCTTGATAGAGCGGCCTAATCTCACGCCCTGAATACCATGTGCGTAATCCGAAGAAAGGAGCGCACATGGAAGAGGACGCAATCCAGACAGAAATAAACGGCCTCAAGAACCTTCTCGGCCAGATCGGTGACCCCGTGGCGAAGCACGCGGCTGGAACCATCGGCGATGACGAGTTCGCGGAGCTTCGCGCCCGCCAACTGACCTACACCGCAGCCATCGACAGCCTTTCCAAGGGCGAAGAGGTCTCGGTGGAATCCCTGCTTGAGCAGATGCGGGATGTTGTGGCGCAGCCCACGCAAGAGGAAATCAACGCTGCGAACATCGACTACCTGCTGATGTTGGGGGGTGACGAGTGATGGAGCATTCCCCGCGATTCGAGACCGTGAAGCGCTACTACGACCGTGGCCTTTGGAACAAGGCGCGTGTGGCTAAGGCCGTAGATTGCGGTTGGATTACCGCCGAAGAGTACACGGAGATTGTCGGCGAGCCAAGCGAGGCGGAGGCCTAATGGACACCTGGCAACTCATAGTTGCGCTCCTGCCGTCCGTGGCAACTGGCATCTTCGGCTACCTGGTGGCGATGCTGCGCAGGCGCACCAAGGAGGAACGCGCCACGGCGCAGATCATCAAGGCGCTTGGGCGCAAGGAAATCATGGACGCTTACCAGCTTTACATCGTGGAAGGCCACCACATGACCGTTGAGCGGTTCGAGCAGCTAACGGAAATCTTCGAGGCCTACACGACGCTGGGCGGCAACGGCACGGCAAAGCGCATGTACGAGGAAATCAAGGCGAAACGGCCTTGGATAGTTATCGATTAAGGAGGCAGATCATGAAAATCAATTGGCTAGTTCGCATCAAGAACCCCGCATTTTGGCTTGCCCTGATTCCCGCTCTGCTGCTCATGGTGCAGGTCTGCTTGGCACCCTTCGGCATCACGTGGGATTACACGGTGCTGAACGAGCAGCTTGTGGCAATCGTCAATGCCGCATTCGGCGTTCTGGCAATCCTCGGCGTTGTCGTGGACATGACCACGGCGGGCGTTTCCGATTCGGAGCGGGCGCTTACCTACGAGGAACCCTACAAGGCCGAGGGAAAGCACATTAAGGAGTAGACGTGAAGAAGGGTGCCGCATCCATCGTCGCGCTGTCCATCGGCTGCGTTCTCGGCATCGTGCTAGTGGCCTACTTCGGCTATGCCGTGTGGGTCGCTTGCGCTGCCTTGGATTCGCAGCGCGTCGAAGCGCCGGATTACGAGCTTACCGCGCATGACACGCCCGCGCCCTCCGAAGAGCCGGAGGGCTTCGTGTTCAACTACAACAAGGACATGCAGCTTCCAGAGCTGCCCACGGGATGCGAGGCCACGGCGCTTTCAACGTGCCTCCGCATGAACGGCATTGAGGCTTCCAAGACGGAAGTTGCCGACGCGATGCCGAAGAGCGACGGCGATGATTTCGTTACGTGCTTCTGGGGTGACCCGTATTCGGAGCATGGGTGGGCGTGCATGGCACCCTGCGTCGAGCGCACCGCAAGGATTTTCTGCCCCGTGGAGAAAACGCCCGTTGACCTTACAGGCACGCCCCTTGTCTACCTGCCCGCGCCCTGCGTGGTGTGGGTGACCATGGAACTGGACGAGGCGATGCCCTCGCAGTACGAGCAGGACGGCTACAGCCTGCTTTGGAACTCCCATTGCGTGACGCTGGTTGCCGCAGGCGAGGCCACCGTGAAGGTCATCGACCCGCTAAGCGGGATGCAGGAGTACCCGTTCTCGAAGTTCAACAAGGCGTACATGGCGAACGGCTGTCAGGCGGTTTACATCGCCGACAGGGGCTATGCACCGCTCAACTAGAAAGGATTCGAAATGGAAGAGAAGGATTACGAGCAGGAGTTCGCCGACCTCATGGCAGCGAAGGAGGCTGGCCGTGCCAACGGCGACGGCCCCGCCGACGTTGCCCCCGTGGTGGAGGTGGGCGACCATGAGTAACACCGCCGAATCCGTACTGGCAATCGCACGCGGAGAGCTTGGCTACTCGCGATGGAGCGACCCCGAAGCAGGAACGAAGTACGGGCGCTGGTACGAGAAGAGCATCGACCGTTGCAGCACGAACTACGACTTCGGCGGCAACGGCGTACCCTATTGCGCCATGTTCGCGTCGTGGTGCTTCAATCAGGCCGAGGCTTCGTGCGTCGGGCTACCTGGCGCTTACTGCCCTTCAATTGTCCACATCGGGCGTTCTCGCGGCAAGACCGTGGCGACGCGGAGCGCCAAGCCCGGTGATGTCGTTCTGTTCGACTGGGAAGGCGACGGCACGAGCGACCACGTTGGAAT
>JAFUCW010000179.1 GCA_017459485.1 Eggerthellaceae bacterium
CCTGGTCGACCGATCTGCTGCTACAGCATAACTAAGGCACGGAAAGCAGCGAGAGGAGGAAGTATGACAGACTCATCAAAGTTGTAGCCGTCCTTGGGCGAACAAGAACGGCTACGGATTAGGATTCGTTGAAGAACCCCAAATTCACTCATTATTCTAGCAGTTAAGGCGATGTTGCACTGCCGGAATCTTCTTCAACGGCCCCAATCCGTATCAAAGCATCAATTTGTACGATTCCGCAATTTGCGGAGATTGGAGGCAGCTATGCCTAAGGTAAAAATCTTGCATCCAGATGACCCTGGAGACCAAAACGAGCGTAAGAAGCCAGCGCATCATAGACGTGATGTATTCCATGCATGGATGCTAGAAGGAGCAGAATACGTCGGGCTTTTGGATATGCCAAAGCTGGCACCCGTCCATGCGAACCCAGATAGAATCGTAGCCTTTTCTGACGCGATGAACCCTGGGTGGAGCGACTACGATTGTTTCGTCCACTTTTTCGAAGACGACTGCAATATAGAGCGCTTCTGGAACAATCCGAAATCCTATTTGAGGAAGCTTGGCAAATTCCAGGGTGTGTTGGGGCTCGACTACAGTGTTTGCTACGACTTTCCTGTAGCGCTTAAAGACTACAACCATTGGCGCAACTCTGTTTGCACGTATTGGTTACAGCAGTTTCTTGCATGCGCGGTTCCGCAAGCGCGGTGTGAAGGCGAGAACTGCACAACGGTATTGGCCGGGTTTCCAAAGCACTCCACTATCGCTATAGGGGCTCGCTCCATGGTTCGAGACTTGGAAGACCGCACAATGCTAAAAGCATCTATCAAGCACATTGTTGATTACCTCGAGCCGGAAAACTTGCTTTGGTATGGCAGCGACATGTACGGCGTTGCCGACTACCCCCGAGAAAAGGGTATTCCAGTGCATATATATCCTGCTAAAGGTCGTGGCAAGCTCAACCATGAAAAAGGTGGCGATCGCTGATGGGCGGGCATAGCAGCGGCGGTTTGTTTCCGGGGACCTCGGGTGAGAGAGCGCCGCACGACCAGACGGCTTCCGGGGCGCTATCCACCTCTGGCAAAGCCTTGGTCTCCGAAGCTCAATCTTCAGGGATAAAGATTACTCCTGAAGAAGTTGTCGGAATTACAAAGGACGCCGACGGCAAGATTGTATGGATCGAGACGGGGCATGGCGGCGGCGGAGGCAGCGGCATCGCCCACATCATCGAAGCCCATGGCCGCCAATTTAACGGGAAGGGAATAAGCAACGCAGAGATCCCCCGGTACCTCATCCAAGCCGTACGTACTGGCAGGGTTGTAGGAAGCCAGGGAACGCGCAAAATATACGAATTCACTTACAATGGAACTCTGCACCGGGTTGCAATTACTGTGTCGAGCAATGGATATATTGTCGGGGCTAATCCGAGATCTCTGCCGAAGGAGAACTAGCATGAAGATGATTAAAATTCAACTGGAATATCAATGCTACCCCGTATGGATTTACGACGACGAAGACCTTGTCGAGGAGAATTCTCTTCCGCCAGAGCTGACAGATGACCACGAACTCGATGAAAAATTCAGATCCCTGCAAGAGCGTTTCGACGAAACCTATGTCGATACCCCGACCGAGTTCTTCAATAGGGGCTTTAACTCTTCAGAAGACGAAGCGGCGTTCGATACCGACTTGAAGGCAGCGGTTTCTGAATTTATTGAGAAGTGCCCAAAGTTCTACTCGGTAGAGGTAAGTAAGAACCTCAGCGAATAATCATTATGGAAAAGCAGCGGCACCTCGTCTAACAGGTGCCCTGCGGTTTCTTTGACTCGTTGTATTTTCAGATTCGCACGGTGGCTGTTTCGTGCCGCGATGCTCTAAAGTTGCGCTTTCACCCACTCGGTAAACCGCTCGAAGGACACGCTGCCGTCAGCGACGCCTAGCATGGTTTCCAAGAGCTCATCGTGGCGCGGTGTGAAGCGTTGCCCGTTCCTACGAAGGAATGCGCCCATCACTGCGGTCGCCGTGCGCTTGTTGCCATCGGCAATCGGGTGGTTCGACGCGATGCCGTCGGCATAGCGCGCAGCCTTCTGCGCAACGGTCGGATAGGCGCCCTGCCCACCGAAACCTTGAAAGGGCTGGGCGAGGGCAGATTCGAGAAGCCCCTCGTCGCGCACTCCGTCCATGCCGCCGAAGCGTGCAATGGCGGCCGAATGGATGGCGAGCACCTGCTCTTTCGTCAAGGGAGCCAGCGTGCTCACTTTGCCAGCTCCTCAAAGACATCTGCGTACTCGTCCATGAAGTCCACGGCCATGTCAACCGGGTCTGTCTTCGCGGCCTCTCCTGTTGCGGGGGCGATGACCACCCAGGGCCTGTTGTTCTTGAGCACCGTCACGGGACGCCCTGTGCGGTTGACCTCCGCCGTCACCTTCGAGAAGTTCGTCTTCGCCTCTGCGAGCCCCATCGTGATTGCCATGGTCAATCCTTCCAGCTAGTCAATAATCTGACCATTATTCTAGTCTCTATTTCCCAACGTCGCAACACAGTGCATAGCCTTGTCTTGGCTGCTCTATGCGACCCCCTAGCTTGCGCTTGCCCCCCATGGAGTCTCCTTGGACTTTCGCAGCTTCATCGGGAACCCCTCACAGCCGCAAGGGCCGCGAAAAACTTTTTGGCGGACAACCCACGCCCGTGGCCAAAAACTCGAGCCCTCAGGGTTTTCGCATTCCTCCCTTGCAGCCTTAAGGGAACCCCGATGGCAGCGAAGCCACAAGGCTCGCCCACAGGGGGCGGGCGCAAGACTAAAGGAGGTCAAAAATGAACAAGGTGACAAAGACCAAGGCGATGCAGGGCATCCGCACGTTCCTGGAGCGCAGGGGCTTCGAGATCATCGAGGACGGATGGGGCAAGGGCAAGAGCCGCGTCGACTTCATCGCCCGCGAGGACGACGACCTGGTGTTCGTGAACTGCAACATCTATGACGACGAGGGCAACGGGTTCCCCGCCGACAAGCCGGACCGCGTCTCCTGCGAGATGGCTGCCTCGAAGTACCTGGGGCAGGCGGGCGACCTGGAGCAGTCCATGATCCGCTTCGACATCGTGAGCATGCTGGTCCTGGGCGAGAGCCGGGCGATGCTTCGCCACTACCGCAACGCGCTTTCCGCCGTGTAGGACCTCCGCGCGGCTACAAAGCAGCCCTGGCTGGGTCGACTGACTCGGCCAGGGCAAACCGCACAAACCCCTCCGCCGGTATCTCCTAATGCCGTAAGCGGAGGGGCCGTACTTAGTTGCAGCCATCCCTTATAATGCTTGTGGCTTGCCTTCTTGCAAAACCCAATACTGGATTTGGCTCTGCTCTAACGAGTCTTGTCCCACGAGGTTGAGCATATATTCCAAGCGACTCACGTTGTCTGGAATTTCCTCGACAAAGGGGTTGATTAATTCGGCAGAGTAGACTTCGATTGATTTCACGCGATAAGGTATGCGCTGATCCTCTTCGCGTATTCTGAGCAGTTCCTTTTCAAGAACCATGCTTTCCCGCATCCCCATAAAACAGGCGCCTGTTTCTTTTAGCTTCGCTGCCAGTTCGAGCACCGAGCATCCTGATGGGCTTTCTTCAATTTGCACGAACGCCAAATAGTTGCGGTCTCCATTAAAGAGTTGCGAATGCTTCAGCTGAACCATCGGCTCTTGTCTTGGGGTGGTTTTTACCTCCAAGTTCAGTTCTCGAAAGCAGAAATCATACTTGGTTTTGACACCGGAAATTTGCCAGAAGGGAGA
>JAFUCW010000180.1 GCA_017459485.1 Eggerthellaceae bacterium
AAAGGGCGGCCGAAAGTATTTCCACAACGGCAGCATAGCCGTAGCCCTTGTAGCCGCACATCTCGTCGTCGGGGCCGCCTCCAAGAGGTGCAAGTGCGGCTCGGCCGTCGACGAGCATCTTGAGTATTTCAATCGAATCCGTAACGGTCGATCCGTCACGCGCGACTACCATGCCCGCAGGGGTGTCCTTGCCGATGCGCGCATAGTACTCGATCTTGCCGCGCTGAACGATCGAGGTCGCGCAATCCAGGCAGAAGTCGAAGTCCTCGTCGGTGGGAATGGAGAACGTTAGAGGGTTGGTGCCCATCATGTTCTCCACGCCGAACGTGGGTGCAATAGAAGGACGAGCGTTGGTGCCGGTTATGCCGACCATACCTTCTTTTGCAGCCATGGAAGTCCAGTAGCCTGCTATGCCGTAGTGGGTCGAGTTGCGGATGGCTCCGCCTGCCATTCCGTATTCCTTCGCTTTCGCGACGAGCTTTTCCATCACACGGTAGCTCGCCACCATTCCCATGCCATCGTGTGCGTCTGCAACAACGGTGGTGGGAGTTTCATTGAGTATCTCCAGTTCGGTTACGGGAAGGAGTGTTCCATTGACGATGCGGTCGATGTAGATGGGCTTGAATCGGTTCGCCCCATGGCTTTCAATGCCGCGACGGTCGGATTCCATGAGAACGTCTGCGCAGATACGTGCATCCTCTTCGGGCACTCCATAACCGACAAATGCATCGATGAGGAAGTTGTTCATCATGTCCCAAGGGACGTAAGGTCTTGTTTCCATGAGCGAACCTTTCTTTTTGGAAGCGTTGTTTTTCATTGTACCTCAGTGCTGTGGAAGCGATAACTTGCACTGCATCGTGTAGGGGAGTGACTCTCTGCACAAGATGGCAAAGAGCATGCTCGAATATCAGTTGCACGCTGTCCCACCCCTGCTTCAGTGAGCTGTGCTAGAATGAATGAAGTGCCGCCTTGGCTCAATTGGTAGAGCAACTGATTTGTAATCAGTGGGTTGCGGGTTCAAGTCCTGCAGGCGGCACCAGGTTTTCTTGACGCGTATGCCATTGTCCAGGCTGAGCTTCATTGTAGTTCTTCGCGTACTTCGAGCCACTCGTCTTCGAGTTGTGCCAGGCGACCTACCTGGTCGTCAAGATTCTCCTGGGCAGCGACAAGCGCCTCGTAGTCATAAGGGTCGCAACGGTCCAGCCGATCTTGGGCTTCCTTGACGCGTCCTTGCTGGGTTTCGATCTTGCGCTCTAGCGAAGCCGCTTTCTTTCTTAATGCATATGCCTGGGAAGAAGCGCCTGTTTCCCTCTTGCGTTCAGCTTGTCCCTGGTCGGATTCCATGGAATTGGCCTTGTTGAGATGGCGCAGGTACTCGTCAACGCCTCCTGGCATGTGGCGCAAAGCGCCATCGACGATAGCATAAAGGTCGTCGGTCACGCGCTCGAGCAGGTATCGGTCGTGGCTAACGACCACGAGCGTTCCTGCCCACGAGTCGAGCAGATCTTCCATAGCGGCCATCATGTCGGTGTCAAGGTCGTTGCCCGGCTCGTCAAGCAACAAGACGTTCGGCTCTTCGAGCAGGGCAAACAGGATTCGCAGCCTGCGACGTTGGCCGCCCGAAAGGTCTTTGCAGCGTGCATTGAGCTCATCTCGACTAAATCCAAGACGCTCGAGCAATGCGGTGGGGGAATAGTACTTCCCATCTATCTCGTAAAAGGTTTTCAGGCGTCCGCATGCAGCGCGCACGACATCGTCGTCGAACTCGGCAAGCTCTTCGAGACCCTGCGTCACCGAAGACAAGCGGACGGTTTTGCCGGTTTTCATGCGCCCCGAGCTTGGTTGGACGATACCTTCCAGCAATCGGAGCAACGTCGTCTTGCCCGCTCCGTTCTCTCCCAAGATGCCGATTCTCTCTCCTGGGCCGATCGACCACGTAAGGTTTTTGAGAATGACGCGGCCGTCAAGCGAAACGGCTACATCTTCCAGGTCGATAACCTGCTTCCCCAGGCGGGCCATCGCTGCGTTCTTGAGTTCGATGGGGTTGCGCACCGGAGGCTCATTGGCTATGAGCTCTGCAGCCTTTTCAAGATGGAACTTCGGTTTCGACCTGCGCGCCTGGGCTCCACGGGAAAGCCAGGCAAGCTCCTTGCGCAGCTGGTTCGCGCGCTTTTGCTTGGCAAGCGCCTCGAGCCTCTGCCGTTCGACGCGCTGCAAAATGTAGGAAGAGTATCCCCCTTCGAATGGCACGACGCTTCCCGCATGCACTTCCCACATTCCGGTGCACACTTCGTCGAGGAACCATCGGTCATGCGTAACCACAAGCAGCGCACCCCCGCCCTTGGGCCATCGACGCTTCAGATGGTCGGCAAGCCAGTTGATG
>JAFUCW010000181.1 GCA_017459485.1 Eggerthellaceae bacterium
CACCTTGTATCAAGAAGAAAGTGAGGGGCGCCTTGAAGCTGCTTGCGGTGTAGAGGGCCTCGTCGGCGTTGCCGGAGATTCCGCGGCCCGTCTGCAGGTCGACAAGCACGTAGCTGCAGGCAAAACTGACTTCGTCAATGGCCTGTGCCGCGCGCGAAATGGCATCCAGCTGCTCTGGGGGCAGGGCGGGGGCATCTTGGTCGTCGGCTAGCGCGAAGGAATGCGCCTCTCGATCGCGCGGCATGGAAAGGACGCTATCGCGCGTGACCAGATCGCTTATGGCAGGCTGGTCAGGTACGCTTTCAATGGCGGGTTCGTCTGCGCGCTCAGATGCGGGCTCGGACGGTTCGGCGCTGGACGAAGGGGTGTTCGATGAGTCTGCTGCCGAAGAGCTTGCACTTGACGAGCTGCCTGAAGACGAACGAGACGAGGCAGAGCTTTCAAAAGAAGAGCTGGACGCGGCCAGGCCCGTTCGGTCGGCAGTGCGAAGGCGTTCGTCCTGTGCGCCGGAAGGGGCAGACGAAGTGTCTGATGACCCGCCAAGGGAGCTGGTTGAAAGGCCTGAGGGCTGCAAGGATGCGGTGTTGGATCCCTGCTCTATGGAAGGGGAATGCGTCGGCAGCGCAGTTAGGGCCCCTGCGACGCCAATGACGGCGACAATGCCTGCGGCAAGTAACGAGGCAGCACGCACGGTGAGTTTCGGGCGTCGGGATTTGCTATGTTTTCCCTGTCGAGCCGTATTCTCGCTCCGCTCCAAGAGGCAATGGTTCGATGTAGTTTACGCTACTATGTTCCCTGCGTCGATTCGCAACAAAGAATTCGCATTCTGTCATTCAGTAGAGGAAGGGCGCGACCATGAACCCGGATCAGGAATACGTGCTGAAAACCATCGAGAGCCGTGACGTTCATTTCGTCCGTTTTTGGTTCACCGACCTGCTCGGACGGGTGAAGTCGTTCTCCGTGAGCCCCAACGAGCTCGAAGGGGCGTTTTCGGAGGGAATCGGCTTCGACGGCGGGCGCATAGCCGGGTACGTGGAAGAGGGGACGGGCGAATGCGACCTGCTTGCTTTTCCTGACGCCTCCACGTTCCAAGTGCTGCCGTGGCGCCCAGACTCCGACGCGGTGGCGCGCATGTTCTGCTCCATTCGCACACCAGATGGGCGGGCGCTCGAAACCAGCCCCCGCCGCATTCTGGCGCACGCGATCGAGCATCTTGCGCAGGCGGGCTTTTCGGCGTCTATAGCTCCTGAAGTCGAGTTCTTCTACTTCTTGGACTCGAAGGAGCCGCGGCCACTTGACCGGGGAGGATACTTCGACCTGAACTCCCTTGATTCTGCGACCGACTTGCGCAGAGACACGGTGCTCACGCTCGAAAAGATGGGCATTCCCGTCGAGTACAGCCACCACGAAGTGGCGCCAAGCCAAAACGAGGTCGACTTGCGGCCCGCGGGTCCCCTCGAGATGGCGGATGCGGTCCAGACCTACAAGATGGTGGTCAAGGAAGTCGCTTCGGCGCATGGAGTGTACGCAAGCTTCATGCCCAAGCCGCGCTCCGAATGCTCCGGAAGCGGCATGCACGTGAGCCTAAGCCTGTTTGACGACGACGGCACCAACGTGTTTTTCGACGACAGTGATCAGACGGGTTTCGGGCTCTCTTCCACAGCAAAAAGCTTCATTGCCGGCCTTCGTGCCTACATGCCCGAGCTTTCGCTGCTCACCAACCAGTACGTCAATTCCTTCAAGCGTCTTTCGG
>JAFUCW010000182.1 GCA_017459485.1 Eggerthellaceae bacterium
AACCAGACCTACGTGAGCGTGTGCCGTTACTGCGGCACCGGCTGCGGCGTGCTGGTGGAGGCCAAGGATGGCAAGCTCGTCTCGGTTACCGGCGACCCGAAGAACAACTCGAGCCGCGGCCTTAACTGCGTGAAGGGCTACTACCTGGCCAGCATGCTGCGCGGCGAGAACCGCCTTACCGTGCCGCTGATCCGCGACGACCCGTCCACCAAGGGCACGGGCTCCGGCTTGCGTGAGGCCACGTGGGAAGAGGCGCTCGAACTGGCTGCGGGCAGGCTCAAGGAAGCCTACGAGGCCACCACTAAGGACAAAGACGGCAACGACGTTAAGGGCACGTCGCGCATCGCGTTCTGGGGAAGCGGCCAGATGCCTATCACCGAAGGTTACCTGACCGCCAAGTTCTGGAAAGCGGGCTTGCTTTCTAACAACATCGACCCGAACGCTCGCCTGTGCATGGCGTCCGCTGTGGTCGGCTTCATGAACGTGTTCCAGACCGACGAGCCGGCAGGTTGCTATGCGGACCTGGAAAACGCCGACGTGTTCGTGACCTGGGGCGCCAACATGGCAGAGGCGCACCCGATCCTCTACTCGCGTTTGACTGCCCATAAGCTGGCAGACCCGAACGTGAAGCACTACGACCTGACCACGCTGCGCACGCGCACGAGCGCCACGGCCGACAAGGTCATGGTGTTCCGCCCGGGTTCCGACATCGCCATTGCCAACGCCATCCTGAAGTACCTGGTCGACAACGAGCTGTACAACCAGGCGTTCATAAACGACCATGTGCAGTTCAAGGTAGGCGAAGAAAATATCGGCAACGCTTACGAAGACGGATACGACAAGTCCGACGACGGACAGCGCGTCGACAAAGTGGAAGTGGTCGAGTTCGACGCATGGAAGGAGCGCCTGGCACCCTACACGCTCGAGTACGCCGAAGAGATTTCCGGCGTTCCCGCCGCCGACATCGAAGAGCTGGCGAAGGTCTTCGGTGACCCCGACAAGAAAGTTATGAGCCTGTGGACCATGGGCGTGAACCAGCACAGCCGCGGCACGTGGATGAACCACTGCATCTACAACATCCACCTGCTTACGGGCAAGATTGCCAAGCCCGGCAACGGCCCCTTCAGCTTGACGGGCCAGCCTACCGCCTGCGGCACCGCACGCGAAGTCGGCACGTTCAGCCATCGCCTGCCTTCCGACCTTATCGTGGCCAACGGGCAGCATCGCCGCTACACCGAAGCCATTTGGGACCTGCCCGAAGAGTACCTGGACGCCATCCAGGCGCCGGGCTACCACACGGTCAAGATCTTCCGCGAAATGTCCAAGGGTGGTATCGACTTCCTCTGGACCGCGCACAACAACTGGGCGGTTTCCATGCCCAACCTGACCCGCTTCCTGGGCAAGAAGGACGAATTCCAGGGCATCATCGACACGTTCATCGTGGTCAACGAAGTCTATCCGACCAAGTCTACCGACTATGCCGACGTGGTGTTTCCTGTGGCAATGTGGGTGGAAAAAGAAGGCCAGTTCGGCAATGCCGAGCGTCGCACCACTGTCTTCCAGAAGGCGGCCAACCCTCCGGGAGAGGCCCAATGGGACATGTGGGTCCTCATGCAGATGGCTCAGCGTGCGCTCGAAGGCCACAAGATCGGGGACGACGACGCCTTCGACAAGCTGTTCGGCTTCGTGTGGGACAAGACGGCCACCAGTCCCAATGGCATTCCGGGCAACTGGGTTGAAGGCGAAGACCAAACGGCGGTCAACGACGCCATCTGGAGCGAATACCGCCTGTTCACAAACCCCAAGGAAGCTTCCGAAAGGGCGCAGGCGATCGCATCGAACGCCGACAACAAAGAAGACTGGGCGCCGCTTAAGATGGAGAACAAGCAGCTTGCTCCGTATTCCGAGTACATCAAACAGCACGGCATTGCGTGGCCGGTGCGCGAAGTGAACGGCGAATGGGTCGAGACGAACTGGCGCTTCAGTGCGGGTGCGCAAGAAGACGTCTTCGACCAGTACGGTATCGAGCAGTACGGCAAAGAGGGCCTGGCAGGCGATGTGTGCTTCTACAAGAGCGCCGGCATGAAACCCTCCGTGGTGTTCCGTCCCTACGAGCCTCCCGCATACGAGCCCAACGACGAGTACCCGTTCTGGCTGTGCACGGGCCGCGTGCTCGAGCATTGGCACTCCGGGTCCATGACCGGTCGGGTGCCCGAGCTGGCGCGTGCCGTCCCCGAAGGCCTGATCTACATGAACAAGCAGGACTGCGAAGATTTGGGCATCAATTCCGGCGACATGGTCAAGATCACGTCCCCCTATGGCGAGACAAAGGTGCGCGCGACCACCGACAACCGCTTCGACCCGGAGCCGGGCATGACGTTTGTGGCCATGCACGACAACGACGTGCTCGTCAACTTGGTGGTGCAGGACGTGTACTGCCCGCTTTCCAAGGAGCCGGACTTCAAGAAGACCACGATTCGCATCGAGAAAGCGTAAGGGGGTTGCCATGAAAAAACAGCACCTCATCCTGCTCGCCGTCGTGTTTGCCCTGACGGGCGCGTTGTTCCTTGCTTCGTGCGCCCAGCCTTCTGCGTCGGGGGGCGCTTCGAGCGCGGACGCAACCGCTTCGGCGTCCGCAGCGGCGAGCGAAGACGCGTCCGCTTCGGCAGACGCCTCTGCCTCCGCGAGTGCCGACGCCGCTGCAAGTGCGGCTGTTTCGTCCGCCACCGCAGCAGAAGGAGACTACAAGGGAATCCCCGCGGCCATGCCTGCCGACCATGAAGGGCGCACTGCGGACCAGTGTCCCACGTGCCATTCGGAAGGCGGTGCCGCTCCGGCAATTCCAGATGATCACTTCATCAATGGAGACCTGGATGGCAGTCGCATGCAGTGCTACACCTGCCACCTGATGGAAGGCTAGTCCGATCGCTTGGTGGCGCAGTGCAGGAGTGCTGTGCCGCATGCGCCTGCACGGCGCTGCGTCGTGCAGGCGCCCTTGGAAGGGTCGACTGTGCGTGGAGTATCCCGATTACTTTTTCCCTGACTCTATAAGCAGTCGTCCCTTCCAAGGGAAAGCGGCAAGACACCATGGTGTAGGTTGCCGCCTTGGGGAGCGGGGGACAGGTGCATCTGTCATGTCCGCGGCACCCCTTCGGGGGACGCCCCGCGCCCCTGCGCGGATGTGACAGTGACCCTGTCCCCTTGTGTGTATTGGAAAATAGGTAGGTTGAAATGCGCCTTGTCATATCACGTTTGATAGTCGACTGCCTTGCGCAGGACACCGCCCACGTGGCGGAGGCTCTTGCCGGGCTTCAGGGCGTGGAAGTGCATGGACAGGAAAACGGCCAGGTCGTGATAACCATCGAGCGAGAAACCCTCGACGAATCGCACGACCTTGCGAACCAGATCACGAAGATGGACGGTGTGGTCAACGTCAACCTCATCTACGCGAACTTCGAAGACGACGAAGACTTGCAGCGCATGTTTGAGCGTGTGAAAGGCGAAGCGTAGCGTTGGGCGCCGCACGAGAGAACCATCCAAGCAAGGAGAAGCAGTGACCTCGCCACAGAAGAAGGCTCCCACATTCACCATTGCGCGCCGCGTTGTGCAATTTGCAACTCTGCTGCTGTTTGCGGTGCCTTTGCTCGTGGTTGGGTCGGGCATCTTCGGCACCACCAGCGGCAAAGAAGAACTCGATTTCACGGCGGCGACGCTTCCGTTTTTCGGGTCGCTTTCGTCCTCCACGGTGGCTGGCGTCACGGTGCTCGACCCCTTCGCTGTACTGCAGGCTGCTGCTGCGTCGAAGACGTTCGACCTGAAATGGCTGGTGGGGGTCCTTCCTGTTTTGGTGGTGTATGGACTGGTTCGCGGACGAGCGTTTTGCGGATGGGTGTGCCCGGTGAATCTGGTGCTCGAAGGAGTCGATTGGCTGCGTGTCAAACTGGGCTTGAGCGTGGTCGACCATGCGGTTTCGCGCCACGCCAAACTGGCAGTTGCTGTCGTTATCCTGGCGCTTTCCGCACTCACGGGCATGCTCGTGTTCGAGCTGTTCAACCCCATTTCCGCCATCAACAAGCTTATCCTGTTCGGTAGCGTGACCGGCTTGGTAACCTTGGGCGCCATCGTCGTTGCCGAGCTGTTCTGGGCACGTCGCGTATGGTGTCGTGCCCTTTGCCCTTTGGGAGGATTCTACGAAGCACTTGGACAGGTGGGCGTGCTCAGCGTAAAGATGGACCATGGCGCATGCACTCATTGCGGATTGTGCTCGAAGGCATGCCTGGCGGACCCCGAAATCCTCCAGCCTGCGCTCGACGGCAGCAAGCAGCGTGTGGCTGCGGGGGATTGCATGCTGTGCGGCAAGTGCGTCGAGGTGTGCCCCACCGCCGCCTTGAGCATCGGCCCAGCTTCCCCGTTCCCGAAGTAGCGGTCTGGCTGACTGCACCGTTAATCGCATGCTGTTGCGGCTTCGGGACAACTCCGCGAATGTGAGCGTATAATAGCGCTGCGTTGATTCCGCTGTGCTTAGGGCGGTGTCCTGCGCAATACTATGTGGCAATGCGGGGGTCTTATGGCACCTACTCGAATGAAGCAAACGTGCGTGCTCCTGGCGGCTGCAACGGCTGCGTTGTTCCTGGCTGTGGCGCTTGCGGCATGCAGCGCCTCTAATGCACAGCCCCAAAGTGCACAGCCCAAGGGCGGCTACGCCTCCCTTGACACGTACCCTGCATCCGACATGAGCAACTACGACTGCGCGCAGGGATACGACGGAGACTACCGTTTCGTCGATATGACGGTGTCCGATATTGCCGCAGAGATGGATGCGGGCACCACGTTTATGGTCTACGCCGGCTACGACCATTGCCCTTGGTGCAATTCCGTCCTCAACTATCTCAACGATATTGCGGTTGATCATGGCATACGCGTTGGCTACTTGGACACGCGCAAGGATCCCTCTTGGAAAACCAACATGGACATCGACGATTACGACCTGTTTGTGGAAAAGTTCGATGACGTGCTCGAACTGGACGACGAAGGCAAGAAGCACCTCTACGTTCCCCATCTCTTTTTCATGAAGGATGGCGCCGTGGTGGCCGACCATCCTGGAACGGTGCCCTCTCAGTCGGACAGTTCCGATCCGCTGAGCGAAGCGCAAGTGGCCGAGTACAAGGGCGCCGTCGAAGACGCGCTGGCGAAGCTGGGCGCCTAAAAAGGCTTCGGAGTGGGCCGTCCTATCCGGCAGCCTGCGCAACACAGAGGAGCACAAGGGCCGACTGCCTTCTCCGCACATGGGCCGCCTGCACGACCAAGAGCGTGCCCACCGCATCTTCGTCCATCCGTTTTCCCGCTATGGTCCCGTTGAGTGGTACACTATGCACATGGCGCGAAACGCCATTTCATGCACGGAAAACCAAGCGGAGATGCGCAATGAACATCATCCTGATAGTCGACGACGACACTACTAGCCTCAAGCTCGCGAAAGGCATTCTCGACGAGGAATACCGTGTGGCGACCGTCAACTCGGGCGCGATGGTGTTCAAATACCTTGCCCACAACACCCCTGACCTGATCCTGCTTGACATCAACATGCCCGACATGGACGGCTTCGAAGTGCTCGAGCAGCTGAAGCTTCGGCAGGAATGGGCCGCCATCCCCGTCATCTTTCTCACGGCCAACCAGGATCCGCAGTCCGAGGCGCGCTGCCTGGAGTCGGGTGCCATCGACTACGTGGGCAAGCCGTTCGTTCCCGTCATCCTGCTCAACCGCGTCCGCCGCGTCATGGAGCTGTTCGGCTACCGCCGTCAATTGGAGTCCATGGTGGCCAACCAGTCGCAGGTCATCGTCGAGCGCACCGAGCGCATCGCGCGCATGCAGAACTCCATCATCGTCGGCATGGCCAACCTGATCGAGCTGCGCGACAACAACACGGGGCGTCATGTGAAGAACACGCAGGTCTATGTGGAGATGCTGTGCGCCGAGCTGAAGAAGCGCGGCATGTTTCCCGACACACTCACCGACGAGTACATCAACAACACGGTGCGCGCCGCGCCCCTTCACGACGTGGGAAAGATCAAGATATCCGACACCATCCTGAACAAACCCGGCCGACTGACCGACGAAGAGTTCAAGATCATGCAGAACCACACGCGCTATGGCGCCGACATCGGGCATGATCTGCTCGCCGACGTCGAGGAGCCGGAGTACCTGGCAG
>JAFUCW010000183.1 GCA_017459485.1 Eggerthellaceae bacterium
CCGTCGAAACCGAGCAGCAGGAATTGCCGCTCGATGAAGAGAAGCCCGCAGAAGGCCAGACCACCATCAACAACTACTTCGTAAACGCCGATACGGGCGAGGTCACCGATTACGAGGAAACCATAGAGGCGGAAATCGTGGACTTCGACCACGCCCTGCCGGAAGGGGGCGAGGAATAGTGAAGCTCACCAACGCCCTGAACCTTCCGCAGCCCTTCGTTGACGCGGCCACGAGCGACCATAGGTATGTCGATAAGCGCTACAGCGCGACGGCCATCCTGAAAGGCACCCGCGAGGCCATCTTGCAGCGCAGGCACGATGACGAGATCAGCAACGACGTTGCCGACATGGTTTGGGCTATCTTCGGCACCGCTGTTCACGGCATCCTTGAGCAGGGCGAGGAATCGCAAAGCCAAATCAAGGAGAACAAGCTTGTCGTAGACCTTCCCAACGGCTACCAGCTTTCGGGCATCTTCGACCTTTACGACGATGCGACGGGAACCGTTACCGATTACAAGACGGCCTCCGTGTGGAAGGTCAAGTTTGGCTGCTGGGACGATTGGAAGCCGAAGGCCGACACAGACCAGTTCGATGATTGGCGCAAGCAGACGCTTATCTATTGCTGGATGCTGCGGCAAATCGGCTTTGATGCGCACCGTGGCGAAATCGTGGCGCTGCTGAAAGACCACAGCAAGACCAAGGCCAAGATCAACGAGCACCCGCCCCTGCCCGTGTGGCAAATCGGCTGGGACTTCACCGCCGAGGACTTCGAACAAATCGAAGCATGGATTATGGCGAAGTTCGAGGAAATCGAGCGCTGCGAGAAGTTGCCGGATGAAGAGCTTCCACTTTGCACGGAGGCGGAGCGTTGGACGCGCCCCGGCAAGTTCGCGGTGATGAAGAAAGGCCGTAAGTCTGCCGTTCGCCTTTACGACGATAAGAACGACGCTTACCAGCGTGCGGCGGGCGAGAACCGCAACACGTCGGGCGAGCCGTTCTATGTGGAAGAGCGCAAGGGCAGCGACCCCAAGTGCATGGATTACTGCACGGCCTGCGAGTTCTGCGCCTACTGGCAGCAGACGTACGGGAAGGAGGCGCAGGCATGAGCGATTACGCAGAGCGCCTTTCGGCGGCTAACCAATCCCTGCGCTTCACCAACATTCGCGGCAAGGAGTACGCAGAAGTAAACCAGCGCATCCTAGCCTTCTGGTCGCTGTTCCCCACAGGCCGCATCATCACGGACAAGACCTTTGATGACGGCCAGCGTTGCGAGTTCAAGTGCTACGTGTTCCGCGAGGAAGAGGACGAGAAGCCGACCACCACAGGCCACGCTTATGAAGTGAAGCAAGGCAACGTCAACTCCACCAGCTACGTGGAGAACTGCGAGACTTCCGCGATTGGCCGCGCCTTGGGGCTTCTCGGCATCGGTGCCACCACGGCCATTGCGAGCGCCGACGAGGTATTGAACGCCATTGCCCAGCAGGAAGCCGCGCAAAGCCAACCTAAGCCCCAAAACAAGCGCAATGGGGCAAACACCCGACCACAGCAACAAGCGCCCGCCACAGCCCAGCAGAACGGCGCAGCGGCACGCAAGGAAACCTTCGCGCACATAGCCAAGTTGAAGATGCAGGCCATGGAGAACGGCGTGAAGGAGGAAGGCATCAATTCA
>JAFUCW010000184.1 GCA_017459485.1 Eggerthellaceae bacterium
GGCGTCGGCGCCGTGCAGCATCGCGGAGAACGCGGCGGCGGTCTGCGGGCGGTTGGCGGGGTCCTTCGAGAGCGCCGCCATGATGGCGGGGCGCAGGTCGGCGGGAAGGCCCGCGGTCGCGGCGTCGGGCAGCTGGGCGGCCGGCTCGTGGACGATGCGGTAGAGCAGGGTGGTGGAGTCGGCGCCGTCGGGGTTGAAGGGGTTGTCGCCGGCGAGCATCTCGTAGCCCACCACGCCCACGGAGAACAGGTCGCTGCGCCCGTCGACGGGGCTGCCGGTGGCCTGCTCGGGGCTCATGTAGCCGGGCGTGCCCAGCACCGTGCCCACCACGGTCGCCCGCGTGGCGCCCGCGTCGTCGACGTGGGCTATGCCGAAGTCGGCCAGCTTCACGCGCCCGCCCTTGTCCACGAAGATGTTGTCGGGCTTGATGTCGCGGTGGACGATGCCGTTGGCGTGGGCGTAGCCGACGGCGTCGAGCAGCTGGTCGAGCACCGAGAGCGCCTCGGGCGGGTCGAGCCTGCCGGAGTCGAGCAGGCTGCCCAGCGTCGTGCCGTCGACCAGCTCCATGACGATGGCGGGGCGCCCGTCGTAGACGTCGGCGGCGTAGATCTGGACGATGCCGGGGTGGTTGAGCTTGGCCGCGGCGCGGCCCTCGGCCACGAAGCGCCTGCCCATCTCGTCGAGCACCGTGCCCGACAGGGACGGGTCGAACAGGGGCTCCTTGATGGCCACCTCGCGCTCCAGGTTGGGGTCGAAGGCCCGCCACACGCGGGCCATGGCGCCGCGTCCCAGCTCGCCGAGCAGCTGGTAGGGGCCCAGCGTGCCAGAAGAGGCGTTTGTGGCAGAAGAAGAGGACGCGCCGGCGTTTGCCACAGGGGAAAGCGCGCCGCCGCACTCGGAGCAAAACTGCGCTCCGTCGTCCTGAATCGCGTTGCAATGGGGACAGTTCATGGTTACCTTTCCCTATTGGATGACAACTGCCTGCTGGTAGAGTTCGTTGTAGCGCGTTTCGAACAAATCCATGTCGTAGCTGGTTATTTCTCCCAGCATGGGATCAGACACTGTTACTGTGCGCTCGGGCATGTTATAGCCGACAAGCACCATACAGTGTTCGGGTGTGCGCCATGTCATGTCTTTCCCGTTAATGTTCCACGTTACGCTGTAATAGCTTTCCTGCATGTGTTGCGTTGCCCACACAATCACAGGAGTTCCGCTGTCGATGTAGCCAAACAGGTCGCTGAAGGGCACATTGATTTCGCGCGCGGTCAATGCTGATCCGACTGAAGCAAAATAGCTATTTGCGGTGGTGGCAATCACGGGCGCATAGCAGCCGAAAGCGTCATCGTCGCGGGGATTGCCCACGAATTCGGCGTAGAAGTCTGCCTCTCCGACGGGTGCTTTGGGAAGGAAAGAGTCGGACAGGTTGGTTTTGTCCACGTTATAGCCAAGGTAGTTGAGCACGGTGGCCAAAGAGGTCACCTCGCATCCGTTGGGCAGTTCGGGGTACTGGGAAAGTGGCTGGACGGCAAGTGTGCTGGTGCTCGAAGCCAGGCCCGTTGCCGATTCGGCGTTACTGGCAGAGGCGTTGTCTGCCCCACTGCTTTGCTGGGTGTTGGCTGTTTGTGCCGAAGACGGAGCGGCGCCAGTCGTGTTTGTCGCATCTCGGGTGGAGGCGGCTGTGCTTTCCTGGCTCGTGGTTTTCGGTTTGCTGTCCGAGGCGCTGGTGTCGCTTACGTATGGTTGGCTTGTGGTGGATGGTACGGACGTAGGGCTTGCTGTGCCGCCTCCCGATCCACCGCTTGAGCACGAAACTGTACCAAGCGCGATTGCTGCTGTAGCTAGGAGAACGACGCCGCTTTTTGCCAAAGCGAACATGCGTGGCGAGTCGGACAATTGTGCCGTTGGCGTTGTGCGTGATGACCTGCTCATGCAAGACCTTTCTTGTTTAGTAGCTATCTTCTAGGGCGCGTTTCCTATACATCGTCGTAGACCAAAGGAGCATTTTGGTCGGGACTGATGAACTTGGTGATCACGTAACCCTCTGTTCCGTTGTAGCGTACGTGCGACCAGCCGCTTCCTGCATCGCCCAGGTACTCAATCGGTTCGCGGACGGAAATGCGCATAAGGGCTGTGGATCCCGTCGAAGTTGAAGCGCGAAGTGTCACGAAGTCGTTTGCGCACACATACCACGTGTTGCGAGCAGCTTCTTCTTCCTGGCGCTTGCGCTCTTCTTCCTCTTGTCGTTGGCGCTCTGCTTCTGCAGCCTGCTCTTTTTCGTAGTCAATCTGGCTTTGCCAGGCGCTCAGGTAGCCACGCGCTTCGTCGAGCGAAGAGCAGGTTAGCTCTTTCGCGTCGATTGACGCTTGCGAATCGGCGTTAAGGTCGGCGACGTTGATATCGGAAACCTCGATCGGTGTCGCCTGGTCGCTGGCATAGATGGCCACCTTGCCGTTCGAAACACCCAGGTAATACGAGCCTGATTGGGCGGCCTCTTCGGCCTGTCCGGACGACATAACAGAAGATTCTCCTTGTTCCTCGAGGCCGGCACTTGCGTCGGACGACGACGCTTCGGTTCCTTCGGCCGACGTGGCTGGTTGGGTTGTGGCTTGGCTGGCTTCGCTGTTTGACGTCCCGGCTACCGGTTGGGTGGAGCCCCCTTGGCCTCCTAAGGCATTTACCAGGACGAAGCCAAGTACGGCAACCGCAAGCGCGGCGACGATGGCATAGGGGAGCCATCTCTTTCCAGAATTGGAAGACGCCACGCGGTCCGCAAGCTGGTTTTGGGCGTATGCTGTGGGCGTGGGCACCTCTGTCCCATGCAGCATCGCCTTGAAATCGGCGGCGGTCTGCGGGCGGTTGGCGGGGTCCTTCGAGAGCGCCGCCATGATGGCGGGTCGCAGGTCTGCGGGAAGTCCCGCGCTTGCCGCTTCGGGGAGCTGGGGAACGGGCTCGTGGACGATGCGGTAGAGCAGCGTGGTCACGTCCGATCCGTCGCCTCCGCCGAAGGGGTTGGCGCCAGTGAGCATCTCGTAGCCCACCGCACCCACGGAAAACAGGTCGCTGCGGCAATCCACCGCCGATCCGGTGGCTTGCTCGGGGCTCATGTAGCCCGGGGTGCCCAGCACCGTGCCCACCATGGTGGCACGCGTGTCCGTGCTGCTTTCCACGTGCGCGATGCCGAAATCTGCTAGCTTCACGCGGCCTTCTTTGTTGATGAAGATGTTGTCGGGCTTGATGTCGCGATGCACGATGCCCGCCTCATGGGCATAGCCGACGGCATCGAGCAGCTGGTCGAGCACCGAAAGCGCCTCGCCGGGAGCGAGTGGCCCGGATTCGAGCAAATCGCCCAGCGTTGTGCCGTCCACCAGCTCCATCACGATTGCCGGCCTGCCGTCGTAGACATCGGCGGTGTGGATGGTGACGATGTTGGGGTGGTTGAGCTTTGCGGCAGCGCGGCCTTCCTTCACGAAGCGCCTGCCCATTTCGTCAAGCACGTCTGCAGGGAGGTTTGGATCAAAAAAGGGTTCTTTGATGGCGCGTTCCACATCCAAATTCGGGTCGTAGGCCCGCCACACGCGGGCCATGGCGCCGCGTCCCAGCTCGCCCATCAACTGGTAGGGGCCCAGATGGTCGGATGCTGCATTGCCTACGTGAATATTGGCTTGCAATGTGGAATCTGGGGCAGTTTGAGATGGCGCTTGTCCAGTAGAGGGCGGAGCGGCTGCAGCGGTCGTAGCAGCCACCTCCTTCCCGCAATGGGCGCAGTACTGAACGCCGTCTTCGTTTGCACTCCCGCAATAGGGACAAAACATGGGTATCCTCTTCCCCTTCAGTCTTATACGCTTCGGGCTCTTTCGAGCTACGAAAGCGAGTTGTACGTGTTTCCGACGCGCTCTCCGCTGTACTTGACGTAGGCGTCTGGGTATCCAGCGTTCTGCACGCTTGGCAAAGCGTCGTTCGCTTCGTTTTCGGTTACGTAGGGACCAGCAGCCACAACGTACCAAGGATCGGAGTTGAGGTTGGCCCAGTCGGTCGTCAGGTACACGTTCGCTTGGAGTCCAGTATTCCGCGCAGCATCCCGAATGCCTTTCGCTTCGGCTTCGTCCTTGGATGCCCCGAACCATATTCCCCAGAAGGGGGAAAGCCTGCCGCTTGCAGCCGCAGCAGCAGCTGTGTTTTCGGTTTGGGCCTGCTTCGCTCGGTCTTCCGCGGCCTTCTTCTCTTCCTCTGCTTTGGCAAGGGCATCCTGTGCCGCCTGCTTTTCGGCTTCGGCAGCTCTTGCCGCCTCTTCTGCGGCCGCTTTCTCTTCTTCGGCTTGCCTCTGGGCATCTTGGGCATCTTGAAGGGCGGCGGACTGGGCAGCGGCGTCTTTCCTCTGCTTTGCGGCGTTCATGTCTGCAATGTACTTGTCGACCGTGGCTTGCGCCTCTTCTACCGTGGTGTATGTGAAGGCATGGCTGCGCACGTAGGCGGCGGATTGATCGTCCATGTCGGCCAGGGCAAGATCGGTGACGATAGGCTCGGCAGCACTGCCTGGAACAATGGCGACGTATCCGTCTTGTTCGGTAAGGTAGACCCCGGCGGGGGTGGTTGCCGCGGTTCCCTCTGTGCCAGTGGTGGACGTGGCCGATCCTGTGGGCGTTGCAGCGCTGCCACCGCCGCCACCCGACGATCCGCAGGTGGTTGCGAACAAGGCAACCATAAGAAGGATTCCCAGGGCCGCAACGACAACGTAGGGGACCCAGTTCGACGACTTGGGCTCGACAGGATCCAAAGGTTGCGTCTGGCCCGTGTATCCAGTCAAAACGGCGCTCTCTGGGCTTGGCGCATCCATGCCGCCATGGAGCATCGCCTTGAAGGAAGCGGCGTTTTGCGGACGGTTGGCAGGGTCTTTGGCGAGCGCCGCCATGATGGCGGGGCGCAGGTCGGCGGGAAGGCCGGCGGTCGCGCTTTCGGGGAGCACAGGAACCGGTTCGTGCACGATGCGGTAGAGCAGGGTGGTGGCGCTCGATCCGTCTCCAGCGCCGAAGGGATTCGCTCCCGTGAGCATCTCGTAGCCCATAGCGCCAATGGAAAACAAGTCGCTGCGCCCGTCGATGGGGCTGCCGGTGGCCTGCTCGGGGCTCATGTAGCCGGGCGTGCCCAAGACGGCGCCCATCTTGGTCGCGTGGACCGTGACGGAGTCTTCCAGATGCGCGATGCCGCAGTCGGTCAGCTTCACGCGTCCATGTTGGTTCACGATCACGTTGTCGGGCTTGATGCCGCGATCCACGACGCCGTGGGCATGAGCGTAGCCCACGCCGTCCCGCAGCGGGGCCAAGACCAGCACCGTGTCGCGCGTGGGCAAGGGCCCGTCGGCCAGACGGTCGGAC
>JAFUCW010000185.1 GCA_017459485.1 Eggerthellaceae bacterium
CCGCACGACCTGTTCCATGTGCACAGCCCCCAGTGCACATGGCAGATAACCGTCGAAGGAGACGAGTCGTCGGAGCGCGTAACGGTGTCCATAGAAAACCGCATGCGCCTTTTGCCCCTGTTCGATGCTGCGGGGGCATTCGCCGGCATCGCCGACGGGCAAGGATGCATCTACGTGCGCGTTGCCCAAAGCAGCACGGTGCAGCCGGCTTGGGCAAGGTCGGGCAGTGCGGGGGCAAACCCGTCCGAATGGGTTAATGCGCGGTAAGGAGAATGCTTTGAAACAGAGGACAAACAGGGCGTTTTTTGCTGACGATGGAGGGTTCGGCACCGTCGGAATGGTGCTTGCACTGCTCATCTCGGTGTCGCTCGTTGTCGGATCGGCGCAGGTGTATCGCATACGGTCGGTGGCCGCTGACATTCAAAACGTCGCAGACGCGTGTGCACTGGCGGCCGAAAAGCAGGTAGCGTCGTTTTACCTTGTCGCCCAAGTATGCGACTGCGCCGTGTTCTCCCTTGCGCTTGCAGGCACGGCTACCGTAGGGCTTGGCATCGTTGTTGCGTTCATTCCTCCTGCAGAAGCGATTTCGGCAAAGCTCGTCGATGCAGGAAAGGCGATACTTGATGCACGCACCCGCTTCGCACGTGCGTGCACGAGCGGGTTAAACCGCTTACAGACATTGCTTCCGCTTTTCGCGGCGATCGACGCCGCTGCCGTTGCGTCTGCTAACAGCAATTCAGAAAGTGCCTATCACGCGATTGCAGTGCTTTGCCCGTTCGAAGGAGACGAAGTGTCCGAACCTCCCCAGGACGAGAGCCTCCCCGACGACGTGGACGAGCGGCGTCGGAGGATTTCCGAAGCGGCATCGGACGCCGAAGAGTCCCAGCGCAAGGCCGATGCGCACAAGCTGGCGGCCTTTATGGCAGACTGCGGGAATTCGCCCAGCTACTGCATGTACGAGCGGGCAGAGACGCTTGCAGGGATGGGCGGTCAGAGAAACCCCCATTATTCGTCGGTGGACGCATGGTCGTTCGGTGTTGCGCTTTCGCGTGCGCGCGACTACTACTGGGAGCGCTACCTTAAGGAGGTTCCCTTGTCAGAGGATGTGGACGAGCTTGCGCGCTCGGCGATCCGAGAGCGGTTCTACGCGTATGCGGTTAACACCCTTGCCGAAGGATACGTCACCGAGACGCAAGACGCATTTTCGGCCTATTTCCCTTTGCTGCCTCGCAACACTGACGAAATGCGGTCGACGTGGCTCTATACCGAAGGAGCCTATCCGGTCACGGAAGATGCCGAAGGGTTTCGCACGACTCACGCCTTTGAAGGATGCCCTGGTGCTTCCGAAGAGCTCTTCGTGGGGATGGGGTCGGTCGAGCTGATGGAGGCAGAGGGGATGGAACGATGTCCCGTTTGCCGGTTTGCAGCATCAAGCGTGGGGAAAGTGGCCGCTGCCTCCACGTCGATAGACAATGGGTTCGAATACCACTACCACGTTGTCGCGCGGGAAGCAGAGCTCTACGAGCAGGAGCGCGGAAGGCTCGACGAGAAGCGCCGCGCCGCGCAAGAACCAGCCCAGGGCCTTTTCGATACGCTTTCGCGCCTCTTAGGTGCGGCGTCCGAAAGTCGCATCAAGGTGGCGCCGCCAGGCCGCATAGGCGCGATAGCGGTCGTGTTCGATTCGGGTGGGTTTTCCGCGTCTGACGTCGTTGCGACCACGCTTGTTTCGTCTGGCTCGACGTTGGGGATGCGTGCGGCAATCTCGGCAGC
>JAFUCW010000186.1 GCA_017459485.1 Eggerthellaceae bacterium
ATCGCCTCCTGGCCGAACTCCATCGCGGAAAGCATGTCCTCTTCGGGAATCTCGTCGGCGCCCGCTTCGACCATGGAAATGAACTCGGACGTGCCGGCAATGGTCAGCTCCAAGTCGCTGAGTTCCTGCTCTTCGTAGGTGGGGTTGACGATCCACTCTCCCGTCTCGACGTTGCGGCCTATGCGCACGCAGGCAGCGGGGCCTTCGAAAGGCGCACCTCCTGCCAACAAGGCCGCAGAAGCACCGCCCACGCAGATGCAATCCGGCGGATTGGCTCCGTCGCACACGAACGTCGTGGCAACCACATGCACTTCGTTTTTGAACCCATCAGGAAAGCCAGGGCGAACCGGACGGTCGATCATGCGAGCGGTCAGCGTCCCTTTTTCGCTGGGACGCGACTCGCGCTTCAGGTACCCGCCGGGAATGCGGCCCACTGCATAGAGCTTCTCGATGAAGTCAACCGTCAACGGGAAGAAATCGTAGTCCTTCTCCTCTTTCGACACCACGGCGGTGACCAGGCAGGTCGTATCGCCTTGGGAAACCAGCACGGCACCGGTCGCCTGCTTGGCAAGCTCGCCGGTTTCAAGCCGGTAGCTCTTCCCGAACAATTCGAATTCTTCTACCACTTTGTTCATGCTGTAATCTTTCTCTTTCTCTTACCCTGCGTGCCCTATTGCACGCAAGCCTCTTCGCCCTTCGGGCACGACCTGCGCTGGCCCTTGCCATGCAAGCCGTATCGACAAGAGCCTCTTGCCGCTCTTGCCAACAGCAAGCCCGCCATTGAGACGGGCTTGAAAAACTAGATGTTGTCGCGGATACCCAGCTTGGCGATCAGGTCGCGGTATTCCTGGATGTCGCGGTTCTTGATGTACTTGAGGAGGCCGCGGCGCTTACCGATGAGCATCATCAGGCCGCGGCGCGAATGGTTGTCCTTCTTGTGCACTTTCAGATGCTCGGTCAAGTTCTTGATGCGCTCGGACAGGATGGCAACCTGAACGGCGGCGCTGCCGGAGTCGTTTTCGCCTGTGCCGAACTCCTTGACGATCTCTGCCGTGCGCTCTTTGGACCTGCTCAGCTGGGCAGCCCTGATTCCCACCGTTCTTGTTCAGCCAACCAGCACGTGCTGGCGGCGCTTGTAGGGTCCACTCCCAGCTGAGAGATGCATGCCAGGTGGTGCGTGCATTCCAAGCAAGAAGCATTGCTGCTGTGTGTGCAGCGCGACGTATTCTATCCCAGCCTTGAAGAGCTTGCAAACAATTGTGCAGGTCCCGTGAGCACGCAATCCCTTACGTTGCGGGCAAGGCGCTGCGTCTCACATACCGTCAAGCCTACTGGTGAACCGGAATGCCGAGAGCCCGAACGGAAGCGGTAAGCGTCTCGTAGGCATTGGGGTTCACGCCTGCCAACGAATCGTAGCGGCCAGGAGCAAGTATAGCCAACACGGATATCGTAAGGGACAAGGCAACGAACAGCAACACGACCACGGTCCATACCCGTACTGCGGCAGTTCCCCTCTTCGACAAACAAGCGTAGACGCCGACTATCGCCATGCACGCGGGAATGATCAAGAAGATCCCGAAATCGCCGAAGTAGCGCTGCGACAACCCCGCCGTTCGCGCGTCAAGCACGATAAGCACAAAGGCCAGCAGCAAGCTTAGAACAGAGAGCGCTACCAGGCTCTTCCCCACTCTCTTGGCGACGAACGGAAGACAGAGCGCAAGCAGCACGACAGGAACGATGAACACGAATCCCGCGACGTAGGGTTCGCACGGAACGAACTGGTTCGGGTACTCGTCGATCACGGCAAGGAAGAAGGGAAACTCGGGTATCAGGTCGGGGCGAGCGCATAGGTAATCCTGGAAAATCGCCAGCGTATTCGACCACTTCTGATGGTACAAAACCATGTCGAAGCCAGTAAGGTTGTACGCACTCCCGAAATCGAAGAAGCCACCGAAGCGCACGAAGTTGTACGCCATCTGGGCAAACCCGACGACGAAGAAGGGGACCAGCGCGCACAAAGTGTCCGCAAGGCAGCCGCGCGCGAAAATAACCCTATCCCCGAAAATCTGCTTCGAAAAAATGGGGAATGCAAGAATGACAGAGAAGAAGAACAATGGCCTCGAAGCAATATTGAGGGCAATGAACAAGGAGCCCAGAGCAAGGAAAAGACGGGCACGTGGCAAATGCGCAACTCCACATGAGTAGTTCCACGAAGACCGGATCCAAAACGCAAGCCCTGTGCAGGTGAGTGCCAAAGAACAGAGGTAGGGCACCGAATAGAATCGGGGAACCGTCACAAGATACATCGCGTTTCCGCCAAGAACGATTGCAAACAGGCACAAGACCATAGCGCCCGTACGCGGCCCTTCGGGCAGATACGTTGCGACCAAAGCCCAGGACAAAAACACGGCTCCCACAATGAAAAGCGTGCACAGAACGCCGACTGCAGCGGGAGTGCCCAGCATGGCGCCGGTCAGCAATTGGTAGGGAGCGTACAGAAGCAGCGCAGGCAAAGCACCGAAATACGAGTAGTACTTGCCGTCGAAAAACGCCACATCCCAATATATGGGAACGGATTCGCTGCCTATTTCGTAACGCAATGAAGTTTTGTAGGGGTTGTCGAGCGAAAGCAGATCCGGCGACACATCAAGGGCGAGCCACGTGCGACCATGCAAGAATGCATCCGCCAAGTAACCATACTGATCCGCGACAGCATAATGGTGGCACCATTCCATGAAATGCATGCCGTACAGTTCGCCGCATCCGATCCAAAGACTCAAAGTAGCCCAACAGCCGCACACCAAAAATACGGCAGCCAAGCCAAGAGCGGCAATGTCGCGCGATCCATGCGAATTATTCAAACGCGCGTGTTTCACGGCATCCTTGACCTGATCTTTCTCACTTGAAAGGGACGTCTGTCGCCCCTGTCCGGCTTTCGCCTTCCCAATTACCGACCACGAAGTGTGGCAGCAATCCTCCAGCACCCATAGTATACCCACAAAGATTCAGCAGAAGCCAAAGAGAACAATGCATTGGCACGCACAGCTCCATTTGCAGCCGCTCGGTCGAGCAAGCACTGGGCACCATATGACGTCAAAGGACTGCCGCGGACGACGCCAACCTAGAACAGGCCGCAGGAAAGGAGCTGGGCCAATGCCTTCGAGTTGACGCTTTGCGTCTCGCGCAACCACTGGTTAACGACATGGAGAACGGCGAAGGACGCATCGGTCGGGACGCGCTCAGCCACGACTTCGTCGAATGTCGAGCGCAGGAGCAAGTGCGCCCATTTCAGCGTGTCTCGATCCAAGCGCACGCGCTCGAAGGCGGAAGAGCATCGCCCACATACATACCCGCCGTCGTCGAAGCTGAAAAACGCCTCCGCATCGCACTCCTCTTCTATGGAAGATCCGCACACGACGCATCTGTCGAGTTGAGGACGAACACCGAGCAGCGCAAGGAGCTTCAAGGAAAACGCGCCCGTAAGAGAAGGGAGCACCTGCTCCGGCGCATCGTCCATGTGAGAAAGGGCGGAAGACGCCATCGGAAACAGGTTCGCCACCGGCAGGTTCGGCAAGGCGGTTTGAGCAAGAAGGTCAAGTATGGGCGAAGCTGCGAAGACGGCAACTGCATTCGACTTGAGCGCATCGTGGCTGTTCAGTAGCCTTGTTTCGCTGGCAATGTCCAAATTGCGTCCCCTTGCCAGCATGACTTCGCTTTCGCAGAACAAGTCGAGCCGTGTGGCAAAGGTGCTCGTGGGCTTGCGTGCGCCCTTTGCAACCGCCTGAGCAAGGGAACCGTCGCCCAAAAGCAAGGTCATAATTAGGTCGGCCTCTTTGAGCTTGGTCTTCTTCAAGACAAGTACCGTTGCGTGGTAGGTGCGAGGAACGCCCATGCGCTAGATGCCCTCCCCATAGCCGAAACGGCGAATCTGGTTGATGTCGCGCCGCCAGTTCTTGCGGACCTTCACGCGCAAATCCAGGAACACGCGGGTACCTAGCAGCTGCTCGAGGTCGGCGCGAGCCTCGGTGCCGATGCGCTTCAAGGCAGAACCTCCTTTGCCGATGATCATGCCCTTCTGGCTGTCGCGTTCGACGTAGATCATCGCGTAGATGCGCGTCAGGTCCTTCTTCTTGTCGTAGGCCATCTCCTCGGTCACCACGCCTATGGCATGAGGCACCTCGTCGCGGAATGAGCGCAGGATCTTCTCACGGATGAATTCGGCCACCACCACCTCTTCGGGCTGGTCGGTTTCCATTTCGGAGGGAAACCAGGCTGGGCCTTCCGGCAGAAGGGCTGCGGCA
>JAFUCW010000187.1 GCA_017459485.1 Eggerthellaceae bacterium
AACGAGGGCTATGATGATGGAGTTTTTGCACATGGCTGCATTATAGACAAGTGCCCTGCGCCTGCAAGCAACAGTTTGACCACGCGTCGGATACGATTGCATGGTGGTCAAACGCAAATCCGTCATGGTCGGTCACTTGAGTCTTGCGCACACCGGTCACCGGATGCTGGTTCACCATGAACCGAGACGACAGGAGCACGCCATTTGCAGACAAGGAAAGCGCAACGCTTCCATCCTCTCCCTGATCGGAAGCCACGTCGAACCAGACCGCCTGATCTGCGTCGTCGCCAGCACGCACCGGGCAGTCCGGCGCGACGACAGCCAGGAAGGCAACCGTGACCACCCAATCTCGTGGATCGCGCCCCGGGGTGCTGTAAACGCCGAACGGCTCTACCTGCACGCCTTCGATGCCTGTCTCCTCTTGCAATTCACGCCGAGCGGTTTGCTCGATGGTTTCCCCTGGTTCAGAGAACCCGCCCGGAAGCGCCCAGTAGCCCTTGTAGGGATGGTTTCCTCTGCGCACCATCAACAGCTGCCAACCGCCTTCTTCCGTTTTGCGAAACGCAGCAATATCGGCAGTAAGCGCCGGATGCGGCCATCGGGAGGCGTCGTAGGATGCCAGGAATTCCTCTTCTGTCAACTCATGCTCACTCATGGGACCCATTATACAGACGAGAGGCTGAAAACGAAGCAAATCCGCCACGCATCGCTGGTTCCGCAAGGTTGCAGGTTCCGCAAGGTTGCAGGTTCCGCAAGGTTTTTTGTCGCTCAAGTCCACCAAAGTCAGCGAGAGGCGCCCTCGCTGGACAGATTGTCCCGCCTTTTGCCCGAGCGCACTTCGGTGCGCGACGTGGCAAAAACAAGGGGCAAGATGCCAGCGAGGGCGCCTCGCAGCGTCGGCAGTACCGCCGTTCGTAGAACGGCAGTACCTACAAAGCTCCCACTAGGTCAATGCCGGGCTTGAGGGTCTCGACGGTGCCCTCGGGCTCCCAGTTGGCGGGGCACACCTGGTCGCCATGCTCGGCTACGAACTGGGCGGCCTGCAGAAGGCGCAGCAGCTCTTCGGCCTTGCGGCCAATGCCGCCGGCGGTCACTTCGTAGACCTGAATCTTGCCTTCAGGGTCGACGATGAAGGCGCCGCGCTCGGCCTTGCCGTCGCCTTCGATAAGCACCTGGAAGTCGTTTGCAAGCACGGCTGCAGGGTCGGCAAGCATGGGATAGCGAACTTTGCTGATGCGCTCGGAGCTGTCGTGCCATGCCTTATGCACGAAATGGGTGTCGCAAGAAACAGAGTAGACTTCTGCACCTGCAGCAACAAACTTGTCGTAGAGGTTGGCAAGGTCTTCAAGCTCGGTCGGGCACACGAACGTAAAGTCTGCCGGATAGAAGAAGAACAGGCTCCACTTCCCCCACACGTCGTTTTTGGTGACCTCGCGGAAGTCGCCGTCCTGATAGGCCATTACGCTGAAATCGCCGATTTCTTGTCCGATCTGTGACATATCTTTCTCCTTTTCTAGATTATTAACTTTCACTGTCTGCATGATAGCGCACCGATAATACGAGAACCACCGACAATAAAAATGACACAATCTAGGTATCATTTGTATACACGCGCTGTACGTGTTGCGATGTCGCCGCACGCCCAGACGGAGGCATCTGTAGTACAGAAGCGAAATGAGGAACGCCAAGGACGTGCCACGCAGACGTGGCCTTTGCTCACTGCGGAACGTGGCCTTTGCTCACAGTAGGACGTGGCTTTTGCTCGCTGCGGGACGTGGCTATTTCCGCTATGCAGCTTTATCCTTGCGTGCGCCAGACGAGCGCATCGTGCGCACGCCTCGGACGGCAAGCACAATCGCCAGCACGAAAAGCATGAGCGAAATCGCTAGCTGGACAGCCACGCCAATTGCGCCTCCTGGCTGATCGAGGAAGGAGCCGTTTGCAAAGAGGCCGACCTTCTGCCAGATAGTCATGGCCAGGGACGTAAGGGCAACAAGCAACATGAAGACCATAGGCGGAACGAACATCTTGTTGTTGCGACCGCAGTTGCCCAACCACGCCGCCACTGCCAGCAGGGCCAAAGCGGCAAGCAGCTGGTTGGCAGCACCGAACAACGGCCAAATAACGCTGTAGCCAGTCATGCCAAGCCCAATGGCAAATGCCACTGTGACAAGCGTCGCGACGTAGCGGTTGGCCAGCACGGCACGCCACCCAGAAACGGTGTCGATCGTTTCGCCTTTGGGGACCCACATCTCCTGGAACATGTAGCGCGCCAAACGCGTCGAAGTGTCAAGGGACGTCAGGCAGAACGCTGAAGCAGCAAGTATCAGCAGCTGGTAGCTAATCGAACGCGCTTCTTCCCCAAACACGCTCGTAAGCACGTTGGACAGGCCGCTCGCAAACACCTGGGTAGGCGTGGCGAAATCGCCTGCGCGGTAGGACGCCCATGCAAAGCCCACGGCGCACAGGCTGATGATGGCAAGCAGACTTTCAATAAGCATGCCACCGTAACCGATGATGCGCGCATGCGATTCGTTGTCTATCTGCTTGGAGGTGGTGCCGGAAGCGACCAAGCTGTGGAAGCCTGAAATGGCACCGCAGGCAATGGTCACGAACAGCACGGGGAACAAGGGACCAACCGATGCGGAGCTGTTCACGACCGCCGCACCGTCCGGCCCGACGATGGGCGCCCCCGAAGCGTCGACTGCGGCATTGTCTACAGCCCACCCAGAAAACAAGGGGATGTCCATGTCCGCACGTCCAAGGATTCCCGCTCCGACGATTCCGATGAACGAAAGAATGATCATGCCGTAGAGCAGGTAGCTGGACAGGTAGTCGCGCGGCTGGAGCAGTATCCACACTGGCGCGAGCGAGGCGACTAGGATGTAGCCCGCAAGTATCCATATCCACGTCTGGGGCGCAAGCGCGAGCGGATGGAAGCCCATGCCCACCGTCACGCACACGATAAGCGCCACAATGGCCAGCGCGATGTTGGACGCACCGGGGATTTTGCGCCCTCTGAAAATAAAGCCCCAGACGATTGCCACGACAATGTAGACGATAGAAATAGAAGCGGTCGTCATGTTGCGCTCGTCCGCAACAGGGTCGACGCCCGTCACGCCAAACGTGCCAGAAACGATGGAAGCGAACGCAGCGGATATCAGAACGAGCGTAGAGTAGGCAAAAATGGCGAACAGCGTCTTGGCCGTGCCATCGATGTTGTCGCGCACCACGATAGCAAGAGTCTGCCCCTTATGGCGCACGGAAGCAAACAACGCGCCGAAGTCGTGCATGGCGCCGAAGAAGATGCCGCCGATGATCACCCATAACGCAACAGGCAACCACCCGAACACGGCTGCCTGGATGGGACCGTTGATGGGGCCTGCACCGGCAATCGAGCTGAAGTGATGCCCCAGCACAACATACGATGGCGCAGCCACGTAGTCCACGCCATCGGCCATTTCGTATGCCGGCGTGGTTCTGCTGGGGTCCAAGCCCCACTGCTTTGCAAGCCACTTGCCATAGAGCGCGTAGCCCAAGACCAGCGCCACCGAAGCGACAAGCAGCAGCACCATTGCATTCATCTACGGATAGCTCCCTTTCTTACACGCGAGCGCAATTGTACCAAATTAGAAGCAGGGTTCGACGGGCCGCCCACCGATTAGGGCGGGAGTGGCCGAAGGGCCTGCACATTTAATCCCTCTGGGCAAAGGAAACGGCCCGCTGCACGCGGGCCGCCTCCAAGAGCACGCACGTGCCCTTCTGGGTTTCAACACGCTAGGCTTAGGCAGCCTGCTTGTTGGCGGTGTTGGAGCTGGAGCCGAACAGGGTCTTGCCGCCCTTGACAGCCAGCACGATGGCCAGCACGAACAGGATGCACGCGATGATCAGCTGAGCAGCGACACCCGCCGGTCCACCAGCCTGGACGAAGGCACCCGTGTCAGGATTGACGGCAGAGGCACCGCCAGAAGTGAACAGGTTGATCTTCTGCTGGATGGTGAAGAACAGCGAGGTCAGCGTGACGATGAGCATGAACACCATGGGAATGTAGAACATGCCGTTCTTGCGCCCGGCGTTCTTCAGCCACGTTGCCACGGCCAGCAGGGCCAGCGCAGCCAACAGCTGGTTGGCGGCACCGAACAGCGGCCAAATGATGCTGTAGCCGGTCATGCCCAGGCCGATACCGAAGACGACGGTGATGATGGTCGCCACGTAGGGATTGGACAGTGCCTTGCGCCAACCGGTGACGGTATCTAGGCTCTCGCCCGCGGGAATCCAGAGTTCCTGGAACATGTAACGGGCAAGACGGGTCGCCGTGTCAAGCGAGGTCAGGCAGAAGGCCGAAACCGCAAGCACGAGCAGCTGGAAGGCGATGCCATGGACACCGGAGCCGAAGACCTGCTCGAGCATGCCTGCAAGGCCGCCCGCGAAGATCTGGGTCGGAGCGGTGTAGTCGGCGCCCGTGATGTAGGAGTTCCACACGAAGCCGACAGCGCACAGAGAGATGATGGCAAGCAGGCATTCGATGAGCATTCCGCCGTAGCCGATGGGCTGGATATGCGCTTCGTTGTCGATCTGCTTGGACGTGGTGCCGGAGGCAACCAGGCTATGGAAGCCGGAGATGGCGCCGCAGGCGATGGTGATGAACAGGGCCGGGAACAGATAGCCGGTGGTGGCAACCACGCTGCCGGACTCCGCCTTGGTCACCGTGGCGTCCAAACCGGTATAGGCCGGGACGTCGAACTGGCCGCGGCCGAGCAGGCCGGCGCCGATGATGCCCACGACCGCCAGGATGATCATGCCGTAGAGCAGGTAGCTGGACAAGTAGTCACGCGGCTGGAGCAGGATCCACACCGGAGCCAACGAGGCGACCAGGATGTACACGGCCAGAATCCACATCCACTGTCCGGAAGACAGCGCAAGAGGATGGAAGAGGATGCCGGCAGCCACGCAGATGACCAGCACGACAATGGCCAGAGCGATGTTGGCGGCGCCGGGAATCTTGCGGCCACGGAGAGCCAAGCCCCAAATGACAGCAGCCAAAATGAAGAAGATCGAAATCGATGCGGTCGTCATGTTGCGGTCGTCGGCTTCGCTCACTGCACCGGGATTGTAGTCGGCGGAAACGCCGAAGGTGCCTGCCACGATGGAGGCGAACGCCGCCACAACCAGCACCAAGGTCAGGTACGCGAAGATGGTGAACAGGGTCTTCGCAGTGTTGTCCATGTTGTCGCGCACGACGATGGCCAGCGTCTGGCCCTTATGACGCACGGAGCTGAACAGGGCGCCCATGTCATGCATGGCGCCGAAGAAGATGCCGCCGATAAGCACCCACAGAGTTACCGGAACCCAGCCGAAGATCGCGGCCTGGATGGGACCGTTGATCGGGCCGGCGCCGGCGATCGAGCTGAAGTGGTGGCCGAGCACCACGTACGGCGGAGCCGCGACGTAGTCCACCCCATCTGCCATTTCATGCGAAGGGGTGGGCTTGCTGGGATCGATGCCCCAGGATTTCGCCAACCACTTGCCGTAGAACAGATACCCGCACACGAGCACCACGGCAGCGATAATAAGCAATATCATTGCATTCATCTGACTCTTCCTCCTTTAGATATTGCCTTGGGGCCGCATGCCGCACCTTCGACGGCCTTGCGACCTCCCCCTACTCGTTGGGCCAAGCATTCGCTTTGAGCGTCGGTGCCAAATCCTTGCCCGCGCCATTCGTGTAGACACGTCTGCCCGACAAGTCGACCACCGCAAGCTCTATGTCGGCCCATCCTTCAAGACCAAACTTGAAGTTCTTGCGAAAACGAACTTTACGTACTGCTTTCGCGGCATTATCGCTGGTGCTGTCGGCTATCAGCACCAGCGCAATGTTGCTGGACATGTGGTTGGGCTTAGGCTCCGCCTTCTTGATGCCGTGCTCCTTCATGTAGTCCACCCATTCGGCCAAGGTGTCTTCGTCCAAGGAGTCGGTAGTCTGAAAGAACAAGTACTCGTGAGAGTCGATTTCCCACAGCTTCGCTTTTTTCGAAAGAACGTATTGCTCTCCGTGAGTATGGAACTCCGCGTACCCCGGAAACGTCCTGCCCTCGAAATCGTGGTCGCGATAGATGTCGAAATACGACTGATGCGCCAACAGCAGCTTCTCGAGCACTTCCTCTTTCGTTAGAACGGCGATCTGCTCCCCCTTTTTCACATAATCCGTTCACGCAAGATACACAAACTCTATCATAACCTCACCACAATAAAACGACTTTTTTTCCAATGAGGCCCAATTGGTGCGATTATTCGGTAAGCGTCATCCACTAGATATGGCACTAAGAAGCCAAAATGACCCAATATAGCGGCCCCCACACTCAGCGCGAACGAGCGCCAAAGGCCCGAGCGACGCGCGGCGGGAGCGCCCCCGGCAGCTGCCCTCCCCGGATCGCGCGAGCGAAGCGACGCGCGGCCAGGTCCCGCCAGGGCAACCCTCCCTGGGTAGCGCGAGCGAGCGCAGCGAGCGAAGGCGCGGCCAGGTC
>JAFUCW010000188.1 GCA_017459485.1 Eggerthellaceae bacterium
AGCGTCGAGCAGATTGGCGGGGTCCCGCAGGTGGTCGAAGAGTCAGCGAAAGCCGTCCTGGCGAGTGCAGTTCGCCCGCCTTTCGCACGACGCGTACTTCGGTACGCGAGGGCGAAAACACGGGCGCACTGTGCCGCCAGGCCGGCTTACAGCGGCGGGCGCTTCCGCTGTTCGCCAGAACAGCGGAACAAGACAACAAGACAACAAGATAACAAGATATAATTTCTGCATGCTTGACGAATTGCACGTGAAAGATCTGGCGCTTATCCGCGATGTTTCGCTTGTCCCCGCATCGGGTCTTACCGTCATCACGGGCGAAACGGGTACGGGCAAGACTGCGTTGATGAGCGCTCTTGCTCTGCTGGCCGGAGGACGCGGCGACGCAGGTGCCGTGCGCGAAGGCACTGACGGCCTGCTCGTGGAAGGGCGCTTCGTGTTCCCGACGGCAACCGGAAATGCAGAGGAAGACGCCGAGTCCTTAGACCAAATGGCAGACACCAATTCCCTTCGCAGCAAAGAGGTGGTCGTTTCCCGTCAGGTGACCGCCGACGGACGCAGCCGTGTGCATATAGACGGGTCAATTGCCAGCGTGGGACAGCTTGCCGAAGGCACAGGGGCCACCATGGACCTGTGCGGCCAACACGAACACCAGCGGCTCATGCATGTTGCGCATCATCGCGAGATGCTTGATGCGTGGGCATTCGACGACCTGCTCCCCTTTCTAGAATCTTACGCAAACGCCTACGTTGCAGCTAGGGACGCAGCCGAAGCACTTGCACAGCTAGAGGCTGCCAGTACTCTTTCCGCTGAAGCCATCGAACAAGCTCGGTTCACTATGGCGCGCATCGACGAAGTGTCGCCTATGCCCGACGAATACGATGAACTGCGCTCCACGCTCGACCGCGCAGAACATGCCGAAGCGCTTGCCCAGCAAACGGGCGGCGCGCACGAAGCGCTTTCGGGCGAAGGCGGAGCCCTTGACGCACTAGGAGCCGCGGCGTCTGCACTGGAAGAAGCTGCACGCACCGATTCGGCATTGGGCGATGCTGCACGCAGCCTACGGGAAGCATCTTATGTGGTGGAAGACGTTGCGCGAGACGTGCGCAGCTACCGAGACGGGATCGACTTCGACGCCAGCCGTCTTGCGGACATGCAAGAGCGCATGGGGCTGCTGCAGGGGCTCATGAGGAGCTTCGGCCCCACCATCGAAGAGGTGATCGCCACGCGCGAACGCGCCGAGGCAACGGTAAGCGCAGTCGACCAGTCCGAGGAACAGATATCCCATGCGCATGCTGTCGTGCAGAAATGCGAAGAGGAGCTGTCCTGTGCGGCACGTGCACTCCATGAGGCGCGCACGGCAATTGCCCCCCGTTTCGCCGATGCGGTTACAGCGCAAATGCAGCGACTGGAACTTGCGGGCGCTGCACTTGAATGCAACGTGGAGATGAGCGACCGCTCCAACTGGACGCTTACCGGCCCGGACCACGTGGAATTCCTTTTCAAACCCGCAGCAGGCATGGGAGCCAGGCCGCTCGTGCGCATTGCGTCTGGCGGCGAGGTCAGCCGTGTGATGCTTGCCATAAAGGTGGTGCTGGGCAGCGCTGACGACGTGGCGACCTTGGTGTTCGACGAAGTCGACGCCGGCGTGGGGGGCAGCGCGGCACGCGCGTTGGCAGAAGTGCTTTCCGACCTTGCCACTACGCACCAGCTGATCGTGATCACGCACTTGCCCCAGGTTGCCGTCCTGGGAGACGCGCACTACGTAGGGCGCAAACCCGAAGGCGACCTTCCCGAACCCGTCGTAAACGAAGTGCGCGGCCAGGCCCGCGTGGCCGAAGTCGCACGCATGCTTTCGGGCGACACGGGAGGAGTCTCCCGCGCACACGCCGCCCAAATGCTCGAAGAAGCCCATGCACTTCGCAGCAAGTAGCACTCGCTGCCCCAACCGGCGCCCACTCCACCGGCATCTGCAGCGCGAGCGAGGCGACGCGCGACGGGAGCGCTCTTAGGCAGCGGCCCTCCCCGACCAGCGCGAGCGAGGGCGAAGCCCGAACGACGCGCGGCCAGGTTCCGCCAGGGCGACCGGGGAGGGGCGGCCAGCCGAGGGGCCGCAAGGCCCCGAGCGACGCCGCCGGAGCCGCAGGTTCCGCCAGGCGAGCGAGGAAAGCAGCAGGTTGACCTGCAACAAGCACGTTGCTGACGCAGGTGGTCGAAGCGTCAGCGAGAGGGCGTAGCGTGCGCAAGATTGCCCCGCCTTTGGCGCGTAGCGTACTTCGGTACGCAAGCGACAAAACAAGGGGCAAGATTGCGTGCGATACGCCCTCGCAGCGTCGGCAAAGGAATTAAGAGAATTGGATACTTAGCGGAAAGAACCCACGGACTGTGACCGTGTACGAATCCCCAGGATGCGCGCGATCCGCAGCAGCGAACGCGCCTGAAAGAACGATGTCGCCCGCCGCCAAATGGTCCCCATATTCGAGCAGCTTGTTCGCCAGCCACATGACTGAGTTAATGGGAGAGCCCATGACCTCTGCACCTGTTGCGTTGCTTATTACTTCCCCGTTCTTCTCCATGGTCATACCCACCAGAGAAGGATCGATGTCGTCGAGCGTCCGCGAAGACGATCCGAGCATGAAGCGCGCAACGGCCGCATTGTCGCAAATGGTGTCGCGAACCGTCACGTCCCAGCTTTCGAAGCGCGTGTCGCATACCTCGAAGCAGGGGACGATATGGTCGGTAGCGGCGATAACATCTTGCTCGGTTACCGGCGCGCCGTCCAGGTCTCGACCAAGGATGAAGGCAAGCTCCCCTTCGACAATGGGCAGGTTCAAGTTCGCGCAATCGCAGGACCCGCCTTCAACCAGGCGGCCGCTTTCGAGCAGATAGCCATAGTCAGGCGAGCTGCACTTGAGCATTTTCATCATGCCTTCGCTGGTGATGCCGATCTTGCGGCCTACCACCTGCGCGCCGTCGGCAAGGCGTAGTTTCAGACCCTCTTGCTGTACAGCATAGGCGTCTGCCGTTGTGAACACGGGGTATTCGCGCGAAAGAAGGCCCACGGGGGCGTTGTTTTTCTCCGCTTCGTAAAGCTGCGCGGCAATGCGCTCGTGAATTTCTTCGCTCATGCCATATGTCATATGAACTGCCCCCCAAACAGAAGACCAGCGGGTTCTTTGCATGCCACACCGTTGCACCCTAGCCGGAAGCCTTCCGACATACCTGAACGGCTGTATTGTTAATGATACAGCCTTCAAGCACATACGCGTATCCCTTTTTGTCGAGTTCTGCTTTTCTTGAACGGAATGAGTTTTGCGAAATGAGTTTTGTGGACGCATTCTGTTTTATGCCAGACAAGAGGCGCTTCTGCGCATGGCGGACGAGACATGCTTCTGCGTGTTGCTACGGGGCACGTAGCTGCTCGTGGCGGGCAGGACGCTTCTGTGCGTGGCAATGGCAAGCGGCTGCACGCAGCGGGCGAACGAAACACGTTTCGGCAAGTGGCTGAACGCAGTGGGCGAAAGCCGACATTGTCCGCACGCGCAAAGAAACGCTGAGTGCGACGTGCTTTCGTCTGGAAGAAGCGCGGTATGTAGCGTGTTTTCGTCTGGATTTCAGCAATACTTCATAATTGGCGAGCTCTTCGCTAAAACCTTTTGTGCTCATCTTGTTCCCAAGCAACACGACGTCCTGCAAAATCGCAGGTAAAGCATACTATTTAGATTAATTGCAGGGGTTTGGTATACATTGATCTGACAAAAACAGCGTTTTCCCAGAACAACGGTACTTTTTTTCTAAATGATACTTAACAGGTAAACTTTTTTTTGATACAATAGATACACCACTATGGAGCGGTGGCAGTATTGGATAGGAGAACGATATGCAAATTTCGACCAAAGGCCGTTACGCGCTACGTTTTCTGCTCGATCTTAGCCAGCATCAGGACCAAGGTCCCGTTGCCTTGAAATCCATTGCTGAACGCCAAGGCATTTCGAAGAAGTACCTGGAGCATGTGATTTCCATGCTCAACCCAACGGGCATGCTCAACATCACCCGCGGCTACCAGGGAGGCTATCGCTTGGCGAAATCCCCATCGGACAGTACGGTGGCTGACGTACTCCGAGCCACCGAAGGCGGCCTAGCTCCAGTCCCTTACAAGGACGGTCACGTGTCGGATGCCACGCAGGAAGAAACCATGTCCATGCGTGTATGGGAAGGCCTTGAGGGTGTCATGGCGCGTTATTTGGAGGGCATGACCTTGCAGGACATGCTCGACAATGGATCGGCAGAACCCGCCCTGTAAGACAACGTATAGGCACATCCCGAAAAACCCTGCACGACTCCCCGAGTGTGCAGGGTTTTTTGCATCCAGTAAGGCTTGCAGGTGGTCGATGGGTCGGCGAGGGTGTCGGCGTCCCGCAGCGGCGGCTTGTTCCGGCGGGGAGACGCAGGTGGTCGAAGAGTCAGCGAAAATGAGCCTGGCGAGTGCAGAAGCCCCGCCTTTGCACCGAGCGCACTTCGGTGCGCGATGAGTGCAAAACAAGGGGCTTAAGTGCCGCCAGGCTCATTTGCAGCGGCGGCCCGTTTCGGCGGGGAGACGCAGGTGGTCGAAGAGTCAGCGAGGGGCGCCAGCGTGCCCCAGGTTCGCGCGCCTTTGGCGCGTAGCGTACTTCGGTACGCAAGCGGCAAAACAAGCGCGAAGATGGGGTGCGATGGCGCCCCGCAGCGGCGGGCTGTTCCGCTGTTCGTAGAACAGCGGAACTTATCTGATGGAGTTCTTCTCCTTCTGGACGACGTCGTGCGCGCCGCCTTCGACGATGCTGGTGGCAGACACCACGGTCAGCTTTGCCTTCTGCTGAAGCTCGGGGATTGTCAGGGCGCCGCAATTGCACATGGTCGACTTCACCTTAGAGAGCGTGATGTCCACGTTGTCCTTCAGGCTGCCGGCGTAGGGCACGTAGCTGTCCACGCCCTCTTCGAAGGTCAGGCCCTTCTTTTCGCCGCCAAGGTCGTAGCGCTGCCAGTTGCGTGCGCGTGCGCTGCCTTCGCCCCAGTACTCTTTCATGTAGCTGCCGTTGATGTTCACGCGGTTCGAAGGGCTTTCGTCGAAACGCGCGAAGTAGCGACCGAGCATGACGAAGTCCGCGCCCATGGCAAGCGCAAGCGTACTGTGATGGTCGTAGACGATGCCGCCGTCGGAGCAGATGGGCACGTAGATTCCGGTTTCCTGGAAGTACTTGTCGCGTTCGCGCGCAACGTCGATGACGGCGGTTGCCTGGCCGCGACCGATGCCTTTCTGCTCGCGCGTAATGCAGATGGAACCTCCGCCGATGCCAATCTTGATGAAGTCTGCGCCTGCGTCGGCCAGGAAGCGGAAGCCTTCGCCGTCGACCACGTTGCCAGCGCCCACCTTCACACTGTCGCCGTAGCGCTCCTTGATCCACGCAAGCGTGCGCGACTGCCATTCGGAATAGCCCTCCGACGAGTCTATGCACAGCACGTCGGCACCTGCCTCGACCAACGCGGGAACACGCTCTTCGTAGTCGCGCGTGTTTATGCCCGCGCCCACCATGTAGAGTTTATGGGTGTCGAGCATTTCGAGCGGGTTGGACTTGTGGCTGTCGTAGTCCTTGCGAAACACCATGTTGACCAGGTGGTCTTCGGCATCCACCAAAGGCAGAGAATTGAGCTTGTGGTCCCAAATGATGTCGTTGGCCTCTTTGAGCGAAGTGTCTGCCGGAGCGACAACCAGCTTTTCGCGAGGAGTCATGAAGTCGACGACCTTTTCCGAAGGGTCCATGCGGGAAATGCGGTAGTCGCGGCCGGTTACCACGCCGAGCAGCTTGCCGTGAGACGACCCATCGTCGGTAACGGGCATGGTGGAGTGGCCTAGAGCCTCTTTAAGATCGATGACGTCGGCAAGCGTCATGTCGGGAGAAAGGTTGGCGTCGCTGGTCACGAAACCCGCCTTGTAGTCTTTCACGCGGACGACCATTGCCGCCTGGTCTTCGACAGTCTGGCTGCCGTAGAGGAAGCTCAAGCCCCCTTCCGTAGCTAGCGCGATTGCCATGCCGTCGTCTGAAACGGCCTGCATGATGGCCGACACCATGGGGATGTTTAGGCTGATAGCAGGCTGTTCGCCGCGCTTGTGGCGCACCAGCGGAGTCTGCAAGCTTACTTCTGCGGGGGTGCACTCGGAAGAGGAGTAGCCAGGGACCAATAGATACTCATTGAATGTACGAGCGGGTTCATCGAAATAGAATGCCATGCGCGTTTCCTTTCCCGACTGGTCTTTTTATCATTATAGAACAATGCACCCTTGGGCGTATCGGCAACCAGGGATACGTTTTGGATGAACTGGCACGGACCGAGAGGCTCTCCGATGGAAAGGGACACGAAGATGCACTGCACCAGGTGCAAGGCATCGCCTCTGGTACAGCGTATTGATCAGGCGAGGGCTTGGGCGAGGGAGGTCAGCGAGTCGAACGACTTTTCGGAGCTGTTGCCATTGCGCCCGACCTTCACCACTGTGCCACTCCAATCGTTGGCGTCCTGGTAATGGTCGGTGCGGACGATGTAGTTGCAGTCGAACGTCGATCGGTCGGGCAGGTCCTTGAAAGCGCAGCCGTAATGCAGGTGTTTCGCCACTTGCGCGACTTACGGAGCACGCTGCGTGTAGTCCGAAACCTCGA
>JAFUCW010000016.1 GCA_017459485.1 Eggerthellaceae bacterium
ATGGTGCTCATCTGGCACAACCTCATCAAGCCGATGGGTGGCGTGTTCGGCATCTACGAGCTTATGCCGGCATTTTTGTGCAGCTGCATCGCCATCGTGGTCGTGTCGCTCTTGACGAAAGAACCCGAACAATCGGTGCTCGACGAATTCGACCACTACATGGACGAAGGCAAGATGGAGCGCAATTTCGAAGAAGTGCTCGATCGGAGCCTCATGATCGACGACATCGAAACCGAAATCCTGGTCAAGGCCGCCGACTAGTCCTGCCACGTGCAACGGAAGGATGCTTTATGAACGAAGAACTGCTCGCTGCATACGAAGAGACGAAGTCCTTGGGCCTTAAGCTCAACATGGCACGCGGAAAGCCGGGGAGCGACCAGCTTGAGCTTTCGTCCGAAATACTCGGCGTGCTCGAGAACCCTGTGGCAGAAGATGGGACGGATTGCTGCAATTACGGGGTGCTCGACGGCTTGCCCGAGGCAAAACGGCTCATGGCAATCATGCTCGACGACGATCCTGAAAACGTGTTCGTGGGCGGCAATGCAAGCCTTACGCTCATGTACGACACGATTGCCCGATTCCATAGCTTCGGAAGCCTTGGCTCGACGCCGTGGTGCACGCTCGAAGCGGTGAAGTGGATCTGCCCCGTTCCCGGCTACGACCGCCATGTCGCCATCACCGAGGCGTTCGGTTACGAAATGATCCCCGTCACGATGAACGAAAACGGGCCCGACATGGACGAGGTTGAGCGTCTTGCGGCATCCGACGCCAGTGTGAAGGGCATCTGGTGCGTCCCGAAGTATTCCAACCCCAGCGGTATCACCTACTCCGACGAAACGGTCAGAAGGCTTGCGCAGATGGAATGCGCCGCAAACGACTTCCGCATCGTGTGGGACAACGCCTACTGCATCCACCACCTCTACGACGACCCATCGCAGCAAGACGCGGTGATCGACATTGCCGCAGCCTGCAAGGAGGCGGGCAACCCTAACCGCTACGTCAAGTTCGCATCGACGAGCAAGGTAACACTCCCTGGTGCGGGTGTTTCCGCCTTTGCCGCAAGCCCCGAAAACATGGACGAGGCCCGCATGCGCATTGGCGTGCAGGCCATTGGGCATGACAAGCTCAACCAGCTTCGCCATGTTCGATTCCTCCGCGACGAAAAAGGTCTGGCGGCGCACATGGCAAAGCACGCTGCCATCCTGCGGCCCAAATTCGAACTTGTTTTATCCAAGCTCGAAGAAGGGCTTGGGCATGTCGAAGGGTGCACGTGGACTGCACCGCGCGGCGGTTACTTCATATCGCTGGACGTTCCAGAGGGCTGCGCAAGACGCACGGTGGAGCTGTGCAAGGATGCCGGCGTGGTGCTGACGGGAGCGGGAGCAACCTGGCCCTACGGAAACGACCCGAAGGATTCGAACATCCGCATCGCCCCTACCCTGCCCCCGCTCGGCGAACTCGACCAGGCCATGGACGTGCTCGTGCTGTGCGTCAAGCTTGCCGCCGCCGAAAAGGGCCTGCTGGCGTAAAGACGCATTTACTGGAGCGATCCGGAGACACCAGTCTGCCGGAACCGCTCCAAACCTAGAGCGATGCTTTGCAAGGGCGCTTCGGGCGCCCTTATTGATAGCGCAAGGACTCGACCGGATCGAGCTTTGTTGCACGATGCGCTGGCCAGAAGCCGAACACGATGCCGATCCCTGCGCAGATGCCGATGGAAAGAAGCACCGTTTCCAGCGAAACCGATGGGGTAATACTCATGTCCTGACCTACGAACATCTGGCCCATCACGCCTGAGAGCAGCAGAGAAAGGAGAAACGCGCTTCCATAACCCAGCAAAAACCCAATCACGCCGCCAACCAGGCACAGGGATACCGATTCGAAAAGGAATTGCTTGGTAATGTCACTGCGATGGGCCCCCAGAGCCTTGCGCAGGCCGATCTCTCGAATGCGCTCGGTAACGTTGGTGAGCATCATGTTCATGATGCCGATGCCTCCCACAAGCAAGGAGATGCTCGCCACAGCCGACATGAGCGCTTGAAACATGAGCACCGTGGACGACATTTCCTGCTGGATCGATTCGACGGACATGACGTAGACCATGTTGTCCTCTTTGGAGAGGTTGTACCGTTCAAGAAGGAAGGATTCGGTGTCTTCGGATATCTGCTTCATGTCGGTGCCCTCTTGGGCGAAACCAACCATGTCCGTTATCGTGGGATCGCCCGTAATGCGAATAACACCCGTTTGATACGGAACGAACGTCTCCCCTTGCGAGCCCACCGAACCCTGGGACTCAATAACACCGATGATTTCGTAGCTGTCGTTCCCGATCGTGACCGATTCTCCCACCGGATCTTCGGCATCGGCCCCATAAAGCGAGCGGACAACAGACTCGTCCAAAACGACGATCATCCCATCTCCGGCAACTTCGGAACTGGAAAAGAAGCGTCCCGATTTAAGCTTGTATCCCAATGCCTTGAAATATCCGTCGGTAACGCCCCTTACCCCCACGTCGGCCTTCTTGGTGCCCGTGGTTGCCGTTGCGGCCCCCACGGTGGCACCGGCTACAAACTCGTATCCATCTACGCCGTCGGCGATTTCCCTCAAAGACTCGTCCGTGACCCCTTCTAAACCCCACATGCCGATGTAGACGGTGCGGGACTGGTTGAGCCCAAGCTGGTTGATAAGGGCGTCTTTCACCCCTCCGATAAGGGAGGTCATGGAAATGACCGAGGCGATTCCTATGACGATGCCAAGAATGGTGAGCAGGCTTCGGCCTTTGTTCGACCTAAGGGCAAGCCATGTTTCGTAGAACAGGTCGCTAATTCTCATACGCACTCCTTGCAGCGGCGGAAGCCGCGACTACAGCGCGCTCTTCTTCGTCGGAAAGAAGGATCCCGTCCCGGATGTGAACCGTGCGGTCCGCCCACTGGCTCACTTCGGGATCGTGCGTGATGAGCACCACTGTCTTTCCCGAATCAGACAGTCGACGAAACGTGGTAAGCACCTTTTCGCTCGTGACCGAATCAAGGTTGCCCGTCGGCTCGTCCGCAAGCACAAGAGCCGGATCGTTGACCAAAGCGCGCGCTATCGCCACGCGCTGCATTTGGCCGCCCGACAATTCGTTAGCCGCATGGTCGTAGTAGCTCTCGGGAAGTCCCGCGAGCACCAATGAACGGAAAGCGCGTTCGAGGCGCTTGGACTTCGGGCACGAAGAAGAGTACACGAGCGGAAGCATGACGTTGCGCAGAACCGAGGCGCGGGGAAGCAGGTTGAAGCTCTGGAACACGAACCC
>JAFUCW010000189.1 GCA_017459485.1 Eggerthellaceae bacterium
ACACGCCCGTCGGTCCACATAGGTCTTTGTAAATGGAACGCTAGCCTGCAGCGCTGTCCTGCGATCCCGCGCTTCCACCGCCCAAATGCGCGCCGGTGTTGTTGAAGTCGTAGCCCTTCAGCAGCAGCTCCGCCTGACTGGCGATGGTGTCGCGCTTGCGTGGCTCGGGAATGGAACCTTTGCCCTTCTTGAACACCAGCTCGCCGTCCTTCAAGTCCACGTCTATCACGCTGCCGCTTGTCCACTTCCCTTCGAGCACTTGTTCGGAGATGGGATCTTCGAGCAAACGCTGGATGGCGCGGCGCAGCGGACGCGCTCCAAAGGTCTGATCGGTTCCTTCGCCGGCAATGTATTCGCTTGCCGTATCGGAGACGTTGATGGTCATGTTCATGGCGATCAAGCGGTCGCGCAGGTCGGACACCATCAGCTGAACGATTTCGCCGATCTCTTCCTTGGTCAGGCTCTTGAACACGATGACTTCGTCGACGCGGTTGAGGAACTCGGGACGGAAAAGCTTCTTGAGCTCGCTCATCACGCGGCTTTTGATCTCTTTGTCGGACAGGCCGTTGTTGTCGGTGCCGAACCCTATGGGAGCGCTTTGCGCGATGTCGCGCGCACCCACATTGCTTGTCATGATGATGACCGTGTTGCGGAAGTCCACGCTACGGCCCTGTCCGTCGGTCAGGCGCCCTTCTTCCAGAATCTGGAGCAGGATGTTGAACACGTCAGGATGCGCTTTTTCGATTTCGTCGAAAAGCACCACCGAATACGGGCGCTGACGCACCGCTTTGGTCAGCTGACCGCCTTCGTCGTATCCCACATAACCGGGAGGGCTGCCGATCAGGCGCGAAACCGTGTGCTTTTCCATGTACTCGCTCATGTCGAACGAAAGCAGGGCGTCTTCGCTGTTGAACAGGAACTCTGCGAGCGCTTTTGACAGCTCGGTCTTGCCCACGCCGGAAGGACCCAGGAAGATGAAACTGCCAGCCGGGCGCTTCGGGTCCTTCAAGCCCGAACGTGAGCGACGAATCGCCTTCGACACCGCTGTCACCGCTTCGTCTTGACCGATCACGCGGTCGTGGAGCACCTTTTCCATGCGAAGCAGCTTTTCGGTTTCCGCCTCAGTCAGATCGGACACGGGTACGCCGGTAGTCATGGAGATGACGTCGGCGATGTCTTCGGCGCCCACCTTCTGCACGTCTTTGGCAGACTCTTCCTCCCATTTCTTCTCTGCCTCTACACGCTCTTCGCGCAGCTTTTTCTCCTCGTCGCGCAAGCGGGCGGCCTCTTCGAAGTCCTGGGCAGCAATCGACGCTTCCTTCTTCATGCGCACGTCGCGTAGCTTCTCGTCGATGCCGGAAAGTTCCGGCGGAAGCGTCATGTTGCGGATGCGCATGCGCGCGCCTGCCTCGTCGAGCACGTCAATGGCCTTGTCGGGCAGGAAGCGGTCCTGGATATAGCGGTCTGAAAGCTGGACGGCCGCCTGAAGCGCCTCGTCGGTGAATTCGACATGGTGGTGCGTGGCGTAGCGCTCGCGCAGGCCTTCCATGATGCGGAGGGATTGCTCTTCGCTGGGCTCTCCAATGGTGATAGGTTGGAAACGCCGTTCGAGCGCGGCGTCCTTTTCGATGTGCTTGCGGTACTCGTCGAGCGTGGTGGCACCAATGATCTGGATCTCTCCGCGCGACAGAGGGGGCTTCAGAATGGCGGCAGCGTCGATCGACCCTTCGGCGGACCCGGCGCCGATAACGGTGTGGAGCTCGTCGATGAACAGGATGATGTCGCCCGCATCGATAACCTCCTTCACGCACTTCTTCAGGCGCTCTTCGAATTCGCCACGGTACTTCGATCCGGCAACCAGGCCGGAAACGTCCAAGGTGAAAATGCGGCGATCGCGCAAAATGTCGGGAACCTGGTTCGAGGCTATCAGCTGCGCCAGGCCTTCCACAACGGCAGTTTTTCCCACGCCGGGCTCACCGATGATCAACGGATTGTTCTTGCGTCGGCGGCAAAGCACTTGCATCATGCGCTCGATTTCGCCTGCCCGACCGATGACCGGGTCGAGCTTGCCGTCGAGCGCCTTCTTGGTCAACTCGGTACCGTACTCTTCGAGCATGGTTGTGCCTGCGGAAGGCGTGTCGAAGCCGCGCTGGCCTGCCATGACGGTCGACTGCCCAACAAGGTCGTTCAAACCAGAGCGGATGGCGTCTCCGGACACTCCCAGCCTGCCGAGCACGTCGATGGCGGTGCCCTCGTTTTCGCGCACGATGCCCAGAAGCAAATGCTCGGTGGAGATATAACTCTGGCCCATCTGCATGGCCTCGCGCAGGCTGTTCTCCAACACACGCTTCACACGCGGGGTGAAGCCCAAATGGCCGGATACATCGGCGTCGGGGTCAATGGTCACGGTTTCCTTAATAGTTTTTGCAACCTCGTCGTATTTCACGTTGAGACGGTCGAGCGCCTGGGCCGCCAAGCCGTCCCCTTCCTTGATGAGCGCCAATAAGATGTGCTCTGTTCCCACATAGGGTTGATGCAAAGTGCGCGCCTCGTCCTGGGCGATGACCAGAACCTTACGCGCCTTGTCGGTGAACTTGTCGAATGACATACGTGCCTACTCTCTTACGTTCGCGAATGCGGCACCAAGCCGCATTCGCCCATCATGTAATGGTCGCTATATTAGCACTCACATATCGAGAGTGCTAACCCTCTCACATCTTCGTCACCTTGGCGTAATAGTGGAACAAGGCACCTACACAACGTGCAGTTGTCGGGGTGGTCCACACGCCGCCGCCTAGGGCGTTTAGGCCCTCGTCGGACATCTCGTACGACACGGAACCACCTCGGAACCCTTCCAGCTTACCCGTACGGGACGCTTGTCCCTCCAGGTGCGTATAATGAAGCGAAGCAGACGGGAGGATCTATGGAAAAGAACAGGTATGGCACCCTTCTTATGGTGCAAATCGTGCTTACGGTCGCCGGAACGATTCTTGCCTTGTACAACTTCGTGAACACGATCGGGCAAGGTCCCACTCTCCTTGGCTTTCTGTTCGCAGTCGTGTATCTGGCTAGCTACATCGCACTCATCGTATATGCAGGTTGGGGACGCAAGAAGCAAGGCGACTTTCCCTTCCAAATTACCGTGTATGCGTACGCAGCGCTGCTGGGCATCCAGATACTCCAAAACGGGCAGTTCCTTAGCTCCATCGGCTTGAGCGAAGGGCTTACGCTGTTCATAAACACGGCCAACCTCATTGCGTTTGCGAACGTGATCAAGTTTTCCGATCTGCTAAACGACCGCAAGAAAGCCTACGCGTACTTGCTGACCGCAGTCGCGCTCAAGCTTGCGGGCGAGCTTGCACTGATAGTCGTCTTTGCAGGCAACGTCCAGGTCATGCAGGTGCTCATGGCGCTTTCGGTTCCCATCCTGGGCGCAACGTTGCTCGTAGTCTATCTTTACCGTCTCGAAAGGCTACGCATGCAAGCCTAGCAAGCTGAGTGCTGGGCAGACGCAGTCAGGCAAAGCGAGCCCAACTCTTCTGAAACGCTCGAAGAAGTCATTCAGGCGCTCAATACACCGAGCTTGCGCACAGCTTGCACGTTGCTGCGCGTCCCTTATCTACCGAGCATCTTGCGCACGCCACTTGCTGCAAGAAAGCCACCTGCTTCTCTCGTGAATGAGTCAAATGCCTCCGTCTTGACTCACGCACGTCCCCTTGACTCACGCGTGGAATTCTTTGATATACGAACGGAACCAGTTTGCCATCTGCGTGGTGGTTTGAACAGCTGCGTTGCGCGCGCGTTCGAGCTGGGGCTGAATAGCAGCTTGGTTTGCAAGGGCAAAGTCCAAACCAAGCAACAGCTTTTCCGCGAGGTCAGAATCGTCCACATGCAACAACATATCCTTCGGCGTACCCAACTCTGCAACAAGATTGTCCAGGCGCTCGTCCATGGAAACGGAAACGACAGGCACCGAATTGCACGTTGCCAGCACGTGCGCGTGATAGCGCGACGCAGCCAAAACCCGCAACTGGCGCAGCACTTCGGAAATAACGAATCCGTCATGGTTGTTTGACAACACCACAGGCACCGCTTTGAAGGAAGTACCGAGCGCACGAAGTCGCTTTTGCAGCTGACGGCATGCGCGTTCGTCAAGCTGTTCCATGCCAATCACCACAGGCTGGAAACCTCTTTCGTCACAAAGTGTTGCACCTGCTTGCGCCAAAGCGTCAAGGTAGGTGTTGAACTTCTCTTCCCGCTGATCAGACCAGCTAAAGAAATACCAGCTCTGGAATTGCAGAGTGCGGTCACCACAGAGGATTGCACGAGCAAGCTTTCTTAGGGACGGAGCTACGGGCCAACAATACGGGTTCACCGGCGCAATGCCGCAAAGCGGTTTTTCGCCATTCCACCCCTCTGAGCGCAAAAGGCTTCGTGCCGCGTCATGCGCCTGCGAACTGTCGAATGTCCATGCGGTGTCCGTTCCAAGATGCCCTTTCAGACCAAGCCTTTCTAGCTCTACC
>JAFUCW010000190.1 GCA_017459485.1 Eggerthellaceae bacterium
ATCACCTACATTTCGGTGCTCGAGCGCAAGAAAGAGATTGGCATACTCCGTGCGATGGGCGCGTCTAAAGGCAATATCGCAAACGTGTTCAACGCCGAAACGTTCATCGAGGGCCTTATCGCCGGCGTGCTTGCCATCGCAGTCGTTTTGGCCATTTCCGTGCCGGTGAACCGATTCGTCGAAGCGGGTTGGAACGTTCCCAACATCATGTCACTGCCATGGCAAGCGGCATTGGTGCTTATTGGGATAAGCGTGCTTTTGACATTCCTTGCGGGGCTCATTCCCAGCCAGGCGGCTTCCCGCCGCGACCCGGTCGAAGCGCTGCGAAGCGAGTAAGCCTATAAGTTTCGGAAAACTGTACTGTTTCGACAAAAAATCCGCTCTCTCGTGGACTCTAACCACAATATGTGGTAGAAACAAATATTAGATGCACCTGATACATCTCAATGCAGCAATAAAACGAACTAGAAATGAGACGCAGCATGAACGAACGAATTCAGGGTGTGGACGTATATGGTGGCGGTCCCGTGCAACACTACGTGTTCACGGCACATGCGCAGCGGGAGCGCAAGAGATTCTTGCTAAAAATGCTCATCGTTGTTCTACTTGCCATCGTGTGCGCCTGGTGCATGCGCTCGGCATTCCTTGCTATCGCAGAGCCACCACAGGCAACCGCTGATCCTGCGCCTATCTCGCAGGTTCACACAAGCGAAAGCGTGCAGCAGCCAGCCGAAGCGTAAATGGCTGCTGCTTTTTGTTCCGCCGTTCAACGAGCGGCGGAACAAAAAAGGTGCTTATGCGCCTTGTTTCTTTTGCCCTTTTCCATTCCGGGGCTGCCTCTGCCTTGCCTGTCTTATGGTATTACCGTTTTTGTAACGTCGCCAGAGTGCCGGGTAGGGTAGTGTCAGGAATCTTGCGAGCGCTGTCCTTTCGCCTGCTTTAAGCCCCTCCCAAAATGCAAAATGCATACCCTGGGAAGGGCTCTGCGCAGCGTTGAAGCGGCGGACAGCCTTACAAGTGCACGAGCCTGACGGATTCTCTGTCTCCTGGCTTGTTGATGTTCTTCTTCACCGCATAGAGCGCGTTGTCTGCTTCGTTTATGAAATCGTTCTGCTCTTGTCCATCGGACGGGACGCTGTTGCAGATGCCCTGAGAAATCGATATGCTGCCGCGTTCTCCCAAGCGCCGCAGCGTCTTGTTTTGTTCGAGCACCTTCTCGCCAAGCTCGTGGGCGATGTCCATGATCTCTTCGTCGCTCTTGTTTTCGTAGAGCATGACGAATTCGTCTCCGCCGTAGCGCGCACAGAAAAGACCATGCTTGTCGGAGACCTCCTGGATTACACTCGCAACTTTTTGCAGGCAGACGTCTCCGGCAAGGTGTCCGTAGGTGTCGTTGTACGTCTTGAACTTGTCCACGTCCATCAAAGACACTGCAAAGGGCGTCCCGTTCTTTCTTGCGTTCTCGAACATCGACAGCATGGACTGGTCGAACTTGAGGCGGTTGGCCAGCCCTGTCAGCGGGTCCTTCTGCGCCTGCGCCTGCAGTCGCTCGTTTTCGAGAAGAATTCTCTCCTGCTCCTTGCGCTGTTCGTCCATGACGTTGATCAGGTCGATGGAGTACTGGTATATCTTGCTCTGTTCGTCTTGCTGCTGCTTGGCCAGATGGTACTGTTCGCGCAGGTGGTGGTTCACCTTGTCAATGTCGCCCTTCTTTTCGTAGAGCGCAATCTCGATGGTCGAAATGATCTTTTTCACCTGCATCACCGGGCTGGTGCCAACGGTGTCCTTGATGACTTTGAGCACCTCTTCGGCGGCGTCCAGCTTGTCGTACTCGATCAGGATGTGGCAGAGATCTTCGACGTCCGTGATGAAGTCGTACACCCGATGGGTGTCCTGGAGCTTTTCGATGATGTCCTTGCTTCGCACCTCGTACGCTTCGTCGTTGCCTTCCAGGATGTTGATGATAAGCCTGAGCATAAATATGGGCAGTACGACGCTCGGATTGTTGGAGACGTCCGCCTCCTTTTCCATCTGCACGATCCTGGCGTCGGCCTCTTTCGCCCCTTCGACGTCTCCCATGAGCGCGGAGAGCATGCCTTCTGAAAAGTAGCCGTTGATCATGTTCTGGTAGTAGTAGAAGTCGTCCTTGGAGCTCTGGGCCTGCAGTTCGGTGCTGATGCGCACGTATTCCAGGGCCTTTTCGTAGCGGTGCATCCTTGCATAAACCTGGCCGATGTTGTTGTTGATGATGCTTAAGAGGTAGTTGTTTCCGCTCTGCTCGCACGTATGGATTGCGTTCATGTAATAGAAATACGCCACGTCATAGCTGCCATTGTTGAGTGCATCCAGGCCGACGTAGTTGTATGCACGGGCAAGAAGCTCGTTGTCGCCCGCCAAGGTGAAAAACGATACCGCTTTCGCTAGGTTCTCTCTGAAGCTGTCCCATCCTCGCTCCAGGGAGTACAAGGCGTCGGCGATGTGAAAGTGCACAAAGCCCTGAAGGGCGAAGTCCTTCTGCTCGTATGCGACTTCTTTGAGCTGTGAAAGCGTCTCCAACACGTCATCCGACATGTTTTGCTTTTGCTCGAATACCTTTTCGATGAGGGCTATGGTGCTTGCGTCGTATTTGTTGATATCCATTTTCCTAGCGCATCACTTTCTCGGAGATAGGCCCCCCGTCTAGGTGTTGGGCTCTCTGGACTCTAAGGGCAACGTCATTTGTTATCCCGTGCGTTCCTTCCCCATATGCATTCTAAACGTATGCACTTTCGTTCTCAATAAGGCATCGCAGCTCCCCTTGCCCTGCCACACGTCGGCCCTGCACCGTCAGTCCCCTACCCAGAGGGGGATCGACCCGCCGGGAATGGCGGCGATCAAGTCGCGTGTGTATTGCTCCTGCGGGTTGGCGAACAGCTCGACGCAAGTGCCCGTTTCCACCGTTTTCCCGTCGCGCATGACGATGACTTCGTCGGCGCTCTGGCGCACAACCGCCAAATCGTGCGTGATGAATAGGTAGGACAGGCTCAATTCGCTTTGCAAGTCTGCAAGCAGCTGCAAGATCTGCGCTTGCACCAGCACGTCGAGCGCCGACACGGCTTCGTCAAGCACGATTATTTCAGGATTCAGAGCAAGGGCACGCGCGATGGCCACTCTTTGGCGCTGGCCGCCCGAAAGCTCGCCAGGATAGCGGCGCATGGCCGATCGCGGCAAGGACACCAAATCTAGCAGCTCTGCCACGCGCTTCTCGCGTTCGCCGCGCGTACCCACCTTGTGAATCCGCAGTGGCTCTTCGATGCAGCGGTAAATCGACATCATCGGGTCAAGGGAACCATAGGGGTTCTGGAAAACCGGCTGCATCTTGCGGCGCTGTTCGAACATGTCCGTTTTGCTCAACGTGGATGCCGCCACGCCTTCGTAGTACACTTCGCCCGAAGTCGCATCAAGCAATCCCAGCAAGATATTGGCAACCGTCGATTTGCCCGAGCCCGATTCGCCCACGATGGCCAGGGTTGTTCCACGGGAAATGGTAAAAGAGACGTCGTCGACGGCACGAAGCTGTTGTTTTTCGCCCTTGGCGCCGCGGATGTCGAAGACTTTCACCAGGTGCTCGGCGCGAAGAACTTCGCCTGCGCGGCCCTGCCCGCCGCCACTTTGTTCGCCCTCGGCCTTCGTAGGCATGCCCGGTGCTTGCGCACGGACAACCCCCGCGCTCAACCGTTGCGAGGACAGCGAAGGTGCCGCCTGCACCAGGCGCTTCGTGTAGGGATGGCGCGGGTTTTGCAGAATCTCAAGCGACGGTCCCGATTCGACGATGCGGCCGCGGTGCATGACCACTACATACGAGGCACGCTCGGCCGCCAGGCCAAGGTCGTGCGTGATGAACATGACCGCCGTGCCCAGTTCGCTCGTCAGTTCGTTCAGGTGGTCGAGGATGCGCTTTTGGACAGTCACGTCCAGGGCGGACGTTGGCTCATCGGCAATGAGCAGTTTGGGGTTGCATGCCAAACCGATTCCAATGAGCGCGCGCTGGCACATGCCGCCGGAAAACTCGTGTGGGTACTGTTTTGCACGACGCTCGGCATCGGGCAGACCGGCATGCTCCAGCATCTCAACGGCGACCTTGTGTGCTTCGCTGCCCTTTGCAACGTTGTTGGCAACCAGGGCCTCGCGCACCTGATAGCCAATCGTCCACACGGGGTTCAAATTCGACATCGGATCTTGCGGGACAAGGCCGATTTTCGAGCCGCGCAAAGCTTCGTATTCCTTGCGGGTGCAGTGCGTGATGTCTTTGCCGTCGAACAGGATTTTCCCGCCAGTCACCTTCCCCGTGCCCGGCAGCAAGCCAATGACGGCAGACGCAATGGTCGACTTGCCGGAACCCGATTCGCCCACGATGGCGATCGACTGGCCTGGGTAGATGCAAAAGCTGGCTTTGCGCACGGCTTGCACCGTGCCCGTTGACGACTGGAACGCAACCTCGAAGTCCTTGACTTCTAGCAGAGGTTTCGGCTCTTGGACTCCTGCCGCCGGGGGCTCTGCTGACGCCTGGGTCCTTGCAGCCCCTGCGCGCTTCGTAGTAGTCTGGACATCCGTTGCCAGCGAGGATGTGTTTGCTTGCAGCACTATTTCCTCGCTTTCGGGTCAAGGGCATCACGGACGACGTCGCCCATCATGATGAAGCCGAGCACCGTCAAGGCGAGGGCACCTGCAGGATAGAACAGCACCTGCGGAGCCTCGCGGAGCACGGAACGCGCCGAGGAAATGTCGGCACCCCACGAAACGATCGTTGGCGGCAAGCCAATGCCAAGGAACGACAGGGTTGCTTCGGTCACGATGTAGGAACCCAGGGCAACCGTCGCATAGACGATAATCGGGGCGGCGGCATTGGGAAGAATATGGCGAAGCATGTTTGAAAGACCTCCCGATCCAAGAGCGCGTGCGGCGGTCACATACTCCTCTTGCTTCGCCTCCATGACCGCGCTCCGACAGATGCGTGCAATCTGAGGCCAGCCGAAGAGCGAGATCACGACCACAACTGTCCAAATGGAGCGCGATTCTTTGAAGATCTGCATGATGACAATGGCTGCCAACACGAACGGGATGGCAAAGAACACATCGGTGACGCGCGAAAGCAAAGAGTCCGCCCAGCCGCCGCGAAAGCCTGCAATCGAGCCCACAATCGTGCCAATGGTAACGGAGATAAGCATGGTCAGCACGCCAACGGCAACCGATGCGCGGGCCCCGTAAATGGTGCGCGCGTAGATATCGCGACCTTGCTTGTCGAAGCCAAAGGGATGCCCGGGCTCGGGGAGGCCAAGCGAATGGCTCAGTTCGGCATAACGCGGGTCCACTGAAGTGAAGAGCCAAGGGAAAAGGGCAATGAGCACAGAGAACAGGATGAGTGCGGCAGAGATCCAGAAAATGGGTCGGCGGCGCAATTGCCGCCATGCTTCACCCAGCAAAGACGCGGGAGGGCGGTCGTCGGGCACTGCGTCAACAGCACCAAGACCAGTTTCGTCGATATCGGAAAACGTATGTTCCTGCCCTGGATATACTTGTGTTTCACTCATATCTTATCCTTGGGTCAAGAGCTGCGTAGAGCAAGTCCACGATAAGCGAAGTGAAAATGTAGACGAGTACGAGAATCGTGGTGAAAGACACCACCGTCGCCGCTTCACCTTGGAAAATAGCCTTGTACATAGTGCCGCCGACGCCAGGAATATTAAAGATGCCCTCGGTCACTATTGCGCCGCCCATGAGTGCGCCAAGGTCGGCACCGATAAACGTGATGACCGGAATGAGGGAATTGCGCAGGATATGGCGCGTGACGACTTGAGGGCGGCTCAAGCCCTTCGCGGTGGCGGTGCGCACGTAATCCGCCGTCGCGTTCCTGGCAACTTCGGTGCGCGTCAGGCGCAGGATGTAGGCGAAGGAAACGGCTCCCAGCACAATTGCCGGCATGAGCATGGACTTGAAGGACATGCTGCGGTCAACCGTGACAGGAAGCCATCCCAGCTTTACTCCTATGATGAATTGAAGAAGGAACCCGATGACAAACACGGGAACGGCGATAAGCAGCAGCGAAAGAACCAGAACCGTTGAGTCGAACACTCCGCCGCGACGAAGACCGGCAAAGACTCCGAAGGCAATGCCGAACACAGACTCGAAGACAATGGCCATCAGCGCCAGCTTGAGCGTCCACGGGAACGCGTCGGCCATAACTTCCACAACGGGACGGCCTGAAAAGGTTACGCCGAAGTCGAACGTGAAAATGCCTTTGAGGTAGTAGAGGTATTGGACGATAAGCGGCTGGTCAAGGTGGTACTCTTTTTCGATTGCCAAACGCACGGCTGGGGGCAGGCCCTTGTCCCCGCCAAGAGCGGCAATGGGGTCGCCGGGCAGTGCGTACACCATGGCGTAGATAAGGAAGGTCGCTCCGAAAAACACAGGGATAAGCTGGAGTAGCCTGCGCCCAACATACCGTTTCATATCAACACCCGTCGTCCGTTACGACAACAACTACAACAGTGTGGGGTAGCTCGAAAGAAACCGCCCCACACTGTATTCCTGCCCTTTGCCCAAAGAGGACAATGCTATTTCTTGACTATGTCTTGATAGGCAGGAACCGTTTTCCAGTTCACTACCACGTTATCGACGTGTTCCGAATAACCGCCAAGGGCGTTCTGGCCCCATAGCGGAATGGCGGGAAGGTCCTCCATAAGAATCGCCTGGGCCTTGTTGTAACCTTCGGTGCGTGCCGCTTCGTCTTGCTGGCTTCGCGCCTCTAAAAGCACGCTTTCAAATTCTGGGTTGTCGTAGCGTGAGTCGTTTGCACCGGCATTGGCGCGGTAAAGCGGACCCATGAAGTTGTAGGCGGACGGATAGTCGGCCTGCCAGCCGGAACGAAGAGCAGACGTCATCGTGCCGTTAGTGGCGTCGTTGCGCAACTCGGAGAACTGCGCATACGCTTCGGGCTCGGCGCTGATCTCTAGCGTCTGCCCAATCTGGTTCACTACGGCTTCAACCCATTCCTTGTGGGCGCTTGCATCGGCATTGTAGGCAAGTTTGAATGTGGCATTGCCCCAGTCGGAGATGGCATTTGCCTGTGCCCACAGTTCCTTGGCTTTTTCGGGGTTGTACTGCAAAACCTCGTTGCCCTCGATGGAGTCGGAGTGCCCGGGGATCACAGCGGCAACGAAGTCGGTTGCAGGCGTGCGCGTGCCCTGGAAGATGGTGTCGCATATTTGCTGGCGGTCGAACGCCATGGAGATGGCCTGGCGGCGCAGGCGGCCCTCTTCGTCGTCGGCGAAGTGCTCGAGGTAATACGGAATCGTGAAGGCCTGCCAGACGGCGCCGTCTTGGTTGACTGCCCGATCGCCCAGATCGTCCATAAAGGTTGACATGGCGTCGGCCGGAATCGAGTCAAGAACGTCGAGGTTGCCGGCAAGCAAGTCGTTGTACGCCGCAGAGTCGTCGGTGTACATCATGAAGGTGACGCCGTCGTTCTGCGCGGGGATGTCACCGTCGTATTCGGGGTTAGGAACAAGCTCCACCTGCACGTTGTGGTCCCATGACTTCAGCATGTAGGGTCCGTTGGAAACGGGCTGCGTGCCCTGTGCCTCGAGTGCATCTTCGGAGTCGAGCGAACCGGTTGGCAGAGGATAGAACGCGCTGTAGCCAAGCTGCTTGTCGAACTCTGGGTCGGATTCGGCAAGCGTGATGTTGAATTCGGTGTCGGAGACAACCTCCAAGCCGGTCAGACCGTCGAACTCACCGACCAGATTCCCTTCGTCGTCGACTTCTGGGTAGCCTTCGATAGCCATGAAGAACTCGCCGGACAGAGCGCCGTTTTCAGGGTTTGCGCCCCAATTCCACGCGTCGACGAAGCTCTGCACCGTCAAGGGCGAACCGTCGGAGAACTTCTTGCCTTCCTTGATCTTGACGTTCCACGTCTTGCCGTCGTCGGCGGTTGTGATCGATTCGGCAATAGCCAGCTGCGTCGTGCCGTCCACGTCGTAGCGCGTCAGGCCCTCGAAGATGAGTTCCAGGATGTTTCCACCGCCAACTTCGTTGACCATGGAAGGTATAAGGTTGGTCTGTGGTTCGGTGTTGTAGGCGAATACAACACCGTCCCCGTCTGTAGACGTGGCGGCGCTTGAAGATGTGCTGCCACCTTCAGTCGACGAACAGCCAGCCAGCGACAGCGCAAACACGAGTGCACCGGCGGCAACCAGGATTGCAAACAGGTTCTTTCGCATATTCACTTCCCTCCAATAGCGATTGATAGCAAAAAGCCTTCAAGGCTTGTGGCGTATTTAATCACATTTTCGGCTCGCACACGTGCTTCGCAGCGATATCACAGTGAAATCGCTGCGTCTTGCACAGTAATGTCGTAAAGAAACTTATAGGCACGACGATAGTTTTCTTCGCGTCCTTCGATCAGGATCGCCTTGACGTCGGCCATCACGTCTTCTTTGTGCAAAAGGTCTACGACATACGAAGCGTAACGGGTGCCGCTTTCCGCATAAAGCTCTGCCATGACTTCGTCGAAGCTTTTTCCCTTTTTATAGCTGCGCCCAACTGCGTCGGTGGCGGCATCTAGGCTGTCTGCACAACACGTGATATCGACAAAGGGCCGCTCGGATGGATCGATAGTACCGTTTGTAATCCGTTCCTCCAGCTGACCTTGAGAATCGTGATGGCATAGAGCAACGGCAAAGAGGTCTTGCGTTTCCTTGTGCTGCTTGAGGATATAGGCGCCAATGTCCGGGTGGCCTTTGATCAAAGCAAACTCCTGGTCGGTCAGCCTGCGCCCGTACGTCATGATGATCTCGATCACGAACAATTTGCCGATGTCGTGGCAAAGCGCTGCGTGCTCGGCATGGCACAAAATCTCTCGAGAAAGAGCCAGAACCTCCTCTGTGGTCCGGGCGCCTTGAAAACCAATGAACACTTCGGGGCTTTCTTCCAGCAAGCGGGACGCGAGGAACCTTACCAAGGACGCAACCGTCAGGGAATGCACGTAGGTGAGCGGGTGCATGGCGGCAACCATCTGGAGGCAAAACTCTTCAAACCCGCCGATTGGAAGATCCGCGTAATCTTTCAGCACGTGAGAAATCGTTGCAGCCGCGAAGGAAATACTGCCAAGCTTCGGCATCCGATGTGCGTAGAGCACCAGATTCCGATAGTATGCCTTCAATGAGGTCTGGTCCTGTTCGTCCATTCCCAAATGTTTGACAGCAAGCAGGTATTCGTCAAGCGCGAAGAGGCTCGCGATATTGTCATGAATGCCGAATTGAGACAGGTTCGCCTGTTCATCAGGTCGCGCAAAGCCGATTTGTACGCAGCTCCCGACAAGCGTCCAGTCAGAAAACCGAGCCGTGCCTGATAGAGGTCCAGGGTGTTACGGGCGCAGTAGTGGCGATACTTGTCTGCATCCGACTCCCAAATAAAAATGAGCCGTTCCGTATATCCGTAGAGGCGTTCCAGAAGCTCTTTGCTCAGGGCGCGTATGTTGAACCGCTCGGAGTAGCTCACCATATATTGCAGGCAGCGGAACACATGGTAATCCCAGTTGTAGTTGGGCGCCTGCTGCCGATAGAAGGGATCGTCCGCAAGCTCCATAGAACGCTGCAATAGTGCCAAATCGGCCTGGTTTTCCTCGTCTATCTGTGCGCAGTTCTGATAGAGCAGAGAACTGATATAGCGGGAGTTGATGAGCACCTCTTCCTTGCAGCCTTCGTCAGGAAGCGCTGCAAAGCGGGACTTTTCCAGATAGGACAGCAGTCGCGTTCCTGCTTCGACCCCCCTTTGGCGATATGCAAGGCCTATGTCGTCGCAGGGCATCAAACGCAGCGCCAGTTCAACCATGGCATACGCAGACTCGACCTGGCTGTCCAATGCGTGAATCAGCGCGCTATCATCCTGTTTACGGTCTGCGTCTTCCACAAGCTTGCAGGAAATCAAATAGCAGATCATGGGGTCCAAGGTGGAAAGAGAATACATATCGACCAAGCCCCGAGAAAACGAAATCAGGTCCTCTGCTTCTTCATCGGACAGGGGCCTTTCGGCCTCAAGCAGCGGATACACATCGCAATCAAGGGTCTGGTTGAGTTCCTCCGAAAGGACGCCGATCTTGGTAAAATTGCGAACAAGGGTAGTAAGATACTCATTGTCGTTGTTGATGGCTTCGAT